>JACZJK010000013.1 GCA_014860575.1 Bacteroidales bacterium | reverse complement strand
CACACTTTACTCCGGTTTGAGTGGCACACTTTGCTCCGGAATCCGTGGCACATCTTGCTCCGGTACAGGTGGCACAATTACTCCGGAATCAGTGGCACACTTTGAACCGGTTTATCCAGGTTTCCAAAGAAATCTAATTTTATAAATTAGATCGCATATACTTTGCGATTATAAAATCTAATCTCATAAATTATTAAAAATCAGTGTTTTATCATTGTCATGTCGAAAAATTTACATATCTTTGCACCTAAATTCATGTACGCTTTTTAATATCAGCATTATTGCTGATATATTTTGAAATGATTTTTCCATTTTTTTAGGAGTTGGTTCTATATATAGAATATTTATAATCAAAAAAATTGGAATTATTATTCACAAACTAGAAAGCAATTATTAACTAATAAAATTACTAAATAGTCAATGAACAAAAAGGAAGAAATCATTTATGCAGGAGACGCCAATTATCTTGGCGAAATTGATGGGTTTACGGATTTGCCCTCGAAATGCAGGTTTAACAAAATCCTTACTGGTTGTGGTGGAACATCGGTTGCATTGAGCAATGACAAACCTTACGTGTTATGTGTTCCCTATGTTTCCCTAATTAAAAATAAGTTAGAGTGGTGTAATGAGCGAGGCTTGGAAGTTTTGGCGGTATATGCAGATGAAGCTGGAATCTATGAGATTGAAAAATTTTCCGGATCAAAAATAATTGTCACATATAATTCGCTTCATAAAGTAGTCCAAGGATTAGGTGAAAAAATTAAAGATTATAAAATTCTGATTGATGAATACCATTTGCTCGTCAATAGCGGTTCATTCAGGTATGATGCCGTTAATGAAGTGTTGAAGCTCTTTAGAGAATTCGGGGATTATGTTTTTATGACAGCAACGCCTGTTCAAAGGAAGTACTTGCCCAAGGTTTTACAGGAGATTCCGGAGATAACTATGAGTTGGGAAAATGTAACGCCAGTAACAATTGATTATACGATCCTGGAAGACAAGCATCTTTATCCCGCAGTAGCGAAAATCGCAAATCATTATATTCAGGGTGATTACCCAGGGAACGCTTATTTCTTTCTGAATTCAGTCCGGTCTATAATTGACATTGTCAGTTACTTACAGAAAACTGGTGTGACTGAAAATGATGTTCGGATAATTTGTTCCAATCAAGATCGCAACCTTGTAAAAATTAACGAAGCTTTGGGCGGCAGATTTGCGATAAGCAGTACTTCTGATTTCCCGAAGAAATTGAACTATATAACATCAACAGCATTTGAGGGTTGCGATATTTTCGATACAGAAGGAGTAACCTACATTATATCGGATGGCAAGAAGGGCAACACAAAATATGATGTTATGACCACGATCCCGCAAATTATCGGCAGGATTCGGGATACAAAGTATAAGAATTGGGCCAAGCTGATATTTTCTCCTTCGGAATATTTCAATCACACCACTGAAGCTGAATTTGAAAGAACCGTCCTGAATAATCTTAGTGAAGCGAGGAAACGGGTTGAGACTTTTAATTCTATGTCAGAAAAAGAAGACAGAGATTATTATTTGAAAGGGGTGAAAGAAAGCGGGAGTTCATATTTTGTAATTAATGGTGATATGCTGGAGGTTAATGAAACCGCTAAATGTGCTGAATTGCAAAATTTTGCTGCGCTGCACACAACCTATTATGTGAAGAGAGATAAATCCGGGAAGCCAATTCAAAAGGAAGGTTCAAAAAAAGAGATTATTAATGGCCGGGAATATAATGTAAACAGCACTTTGCCTGATGAACAGCTATTGTTGAACAGGCTGGAGGCGGTGCAGTTTGGTATTGAAAGGAAAAACTTCCATGAATTAGTTGACTTGTATTTTGAAAAATTCGTTAACGTCAACTTTTTACCGGATTCTGAATGTAAAGACAAGGTTTTGATTGATGAATTATACCCTCTCATTCCTGAAGCGATGTTGAAGCTGGGATATGATCGGATTAGGGCGCTTAAATACAATCAAAGGGCTATTCGGGCTGAAATTTTGAAAGCGACATCCCTTGCCAATCCTGTTAAAGTCAGAAAATTGTTGAACAAACAAATATATCGGACGGATAGGCGGATTACATACGATCAGATTAAATCAGACCTTCAGGAAGTATATGATGACCTTGGGATTAGGAGAACTGCAAAAGCAACTGACATAAAATCAGTTTTCGATGTGAAGGAGTGTAAAATCAAGAGAAATGGTTCTTATTTACATGCTTACAAAATTATCGCAATAAAGTAACCAGGATCAGCCACTCGCTTACGATTTCGGTGAGTTATCAAACCATAACTTCCCAGGCTCCGTAGGTTTCTTCTTTGAAACATAATGTGAGCTAGGAAATGATATTTTCCTAACCTCACTGGCAAGCTTTTCACCGATGGGCCTTAACATTTCAGTGGTAGCGGTGGTATCAACTTCTTTGCTAATTTGATGCGCATTCATCGCTTTTGAGGGGTATTGAATAATTTTAGCCAGTATATCATGCAGGTGATTTGATGCCTTTAGCCAGCTTGTTTCAGCTCCATATGGCAATATTACAGGCATTCTTGATACAGGGATTTTTTGCAGGAGATTGTTGGCTGGTACAGTGATAATAGCATAGGAATGCAGCTTCTCACCTGTTGCCGGATCAGTCCAGATATCATATATTCCTGCCATCCCGAAAGGTCGTTTCTTACCTTTCAGATAAACAAGGAAGGGTTGATCGCTACAATAGGAAATGAAGGCATCAGCAATTACAATGCACCTTTTATTGAAAAGCGGATTCCGGAATGATTTCTTTAGAAAGATTGCTTTGGAGCCTGAGTAGTTTGGATTGTTTTCAGGATTTTTATCACCTTCAGCCCGGGCATTGATGATCTGCATTGGTTGTTTTGACCAGGAAGGTGTTAATCCAAAAGTGCTGACGGTAAGTTTATGCGGGTTCTCCTGGGTAATGATCAATGATTGGTTCCCAGGTGTGATAATCAGGTTGTTCTTAAAATCTTGATGTGAAGACTCAAGATTGAAGTGTTTGTTAATACTGCTTGTGTTGCTGGCAAGGACGTATTTTTGTGGCATGATTAGATTGTAATCAAAGTTGGGATTACAATTTAGGAAGAAATATGAATAAAGCTAAAAAGGGACTCAAAAAATACGCCACCTCTATATTACTGTTAAATCCTTTACTCTAAGTGTCCCCCACCAACTCTCCCATACATTTGTTCCCCACCAGTCACTGATTCTATATTTACCATCAGGCAGTGGGGAAATGGGCTCAGAAAAAATAATTTTATCTCCTTTGCTGATTTTATGAGCGGACTGTTGCTCAATTATAACAGTATAGCCTTCTTTAAGAGTAATTTTTTTAGTAAAAGTAATTCTACTAATATGACTGCTGTCAATCATAATTGCATAGCCATAGCCTAGTGGATTCTCCAGATTAGTATATATTTTTTTTGAGTCTATAAGTCTCCCGTTCAAAGTGATTATATTGCCTAAATTATTTTCTATGTTTAATTCACCATCAGCAATTTCGTATGTTATTCCCTCGTTTGATTTTAATGAATAATTAGTAGCGACTCGCTGAATTCTCCCGTTTTGGATAATATAGGTGAATTTTTTACATTGCGAAACATAGATTCCATCGGGTAATTTTGCAGGTTCTTTATTAGCATCAAATGTTTCTACTGCATGATTAGCTATTTGTAATGGAGATTTTTTATCAGTATTATGTATCTGAATAATCTCTCCGGTGTAAAGTGCAACTTCCGTGATCTTCAACTTTTCAAATCTAAGGGTTTCGAGATACCCGGCAACGTTATAATCAGGTATGGTGTTCTCATTTGCTAAAGCGTAGAGCTGGTTATCAGTACCATCTTTTTTTAGAATGAGCACGTTTTCATCAATAAACTGCTCGTTTAAAAGTAATTTATCAACAGACCTGTCAATGTAAAGTGATTTTGATTCGGGGAAATAATCCCATGATCCAAGAGTTACCTTACCATTCTTTGACAGTATCAGACCTTTATCCCGTTTGAAAATCAGCTTTTGAATTTCTCCGTCCTCATCAATCATCGCCCAGGGCTTATCAACCAATAGAGTCTTCTTTTTCAAAGACAACGTGGATGACTGTAAGGATTTGAGGTAGTATTTGATTAAGTCATTCATTAAAAATAAGTTGTCGGTAATTACTTAGGAATAGTCGGCCATATTTATTTAGAAATGTTCAGTTTAAAAAGATCCATCGACAAATATCTTAATCTTACTGCTGGTTAATTTCATTCAACAGGTCCTTGATCAAGGTGAGGTATTGTTCCCTGATTTTAAAGTTGTCTTTTTCCCAGGAATAACTCGGATAGCTATACTCAATGATTTGCCTTAAATAATCCTTCCATTCATGGCCTAACTGACCAGATATTAATGACATGAAATAGCCAGCCTGACTTTCATCTTTTGCTTCGCCAGATTTGACAAACTCTTTTAATAATTGGCTGCGAGTTAGTGTTTTGCCTGTTAATAACGCTGGCAACATGATTTCTCTCAACCTACGGGCAGAATGCAGGTTCTTATTCAGATATTTCTTTAACAGGTCTTTTAATTTATCGGCATCATAAGTTCCGGCTTCATCAGATCGAGCAATTGTGAATTTTCTTTTATTTGCTTTTTGAATTTCAATTTCTTCGGGAATAATAACAGTGCGGGATAAAATTTCGTTACCTGATGATGTTTTGGAATAGTTCAGCATTACGGCATTTATGCTTAAATTGAAATTATTAGAAAGCCATTCAATCATGCGGTTTGTTGCCTCTTCTATTCCGAACCCGACAAGTAAAAGACGCTGGCTGTTGTTGATCACAACTTCCTCAATATTAAACTCATCAAATTTTTCGCTTAAATAATCTTCTAAGCCTTGTTTCATGTTGGATTGGCATATCTCACTCAGCTTGTCAATATTCCATGTGGCAACATCAGATGCATAATCAATGGCCTGGGCAATTGCTTCTCTGGGCAACTTATTACGCTTGAGTTCAATTATTACGGTGTTGCCGCTGTTATCAATTCCAAGAAAATCAAGATATCCTGACTTGGTTTGAACCTGCTCGCCAATTATCTGGATATCTTCGCCTATGATTTGAGGGTTTGTTTTGATCCATTGTTCCAAATCCTCTTTTTCTCTTCGTTGATTCTCGGCAAGGGTAGTATTGATCTGAGTTAAATTCCCGTCAACAATTTCCCACGTTTTAATCTCAGTGGCCATATGATCTTGTTTTGTTAAAGTGGTGATGAAAAAATTATTAATCCTATCTATTCAT
Organism: Bacteroidales bacterium; assembly: GCA_014860575.1. Lineage (NCBI taxonomy): Bacteria > Pseudomonadati > Bacteroidota > Bacteroidia > Bacteroidales > Bacteroidales bacterium. The sequence goes on along the minus strand of JACZJK010000013.1, from coordinate 60,807 downwards.
TGCTTCCTAAAAAGTAGATCGGTTGTAAGGGAAGTAGGTTTTTGTCATCATCAGGCATTTTAGTGTAGTATTCCTGCCATAGATTAACAAACTTGGTAAAGTCAATGAGTTCAATATGTTTGTCAGCAGACCTTGCCTCAATAAAAGCAGGTGAGCTAAAGGAACCAGAGGTAACAAAAAGCCCAAAATCACTGCTGCGCTTCATTGTACCTGATAACCGTTGAATGTCATCAGAGGAAATGCTGGTATCGGGACGATGCTTTACCTGGACTATAATTCGAGGAGATTTAACACCAAGTGGATCGGTATAAGCGATAATATCAATTCCACCATCCCGACCTTTAGGTGCGATAAAAGCTATGTAATATCCCATTGCTTTGAGTAAAGCAGAAACCATATCCTGGAACTCATAAGGGTTCTTGTCAATTATGTATTCACGAATACCGTCTAAAGCACGAGATTCATATTGATCAAGTAGTGCTATTTGTTTTTGTGCCTTTTCTCCAGCACCCTCAATTTCATCAGGCGAGTCTACCTTCTTCTTTTTATTCTTTGTATCCCATTCTCGATATTTCTCTGTGGCTGTCTCAAGAAGCTTCTCCGGGCCGAGCTGAATTGCCTTCTCACCTTCATCAGTTAAGTACCAAACACCTTTCTGCTTTCTCAAGTAACCGGCTTTCATACAATCAATGGTGTAAAAATGGAAGACGCTTTCCCATCTTATATACCCTGTTTTTTCATAAACATGGATTTCATAGTCATCAAACTCGACAGTTTCTCTTATTTTGTCCACTACTTCTTTTCCCCGCATTTCACCACCAGCTTCTTTGAGAATAATGAAGGCTGCGTAAATTGTTTTTTGAGCGATTTTGGTGCTTCTGGACGTTGTTTTCATATAAGATGATAATGATTTACAGATGTAATTGCCTTTATGTTAAGTCCTAATCTGCGAATTTTGGCTAATTGTTCATTTTTTTTATTAATAAAATTATGCGGCTTTGTAATGTGTAAGGCTGTGAGGAGTTGGAATTATTTCATTAATTTTTTCAATTCTTCTTCTTCCTGTTTCTCTTCGATTAAGTACGCTTCTACTGATTCATTGAGTGTTCCAATTTTAAATTTAGTCTGATAAGCAATCATTTTACCTTTCTTTTTGAGACGTGTCATTTCATCCATGACTTTCTTCTTATAAAGAGTGTCCGGATTTGCTGCTAAGTGTTCGCCCTTGCTCTCTATGATATAAACGACCTCAATGGTGTCATCATCTTTCTTTTTGGCTGCCACAAAATCAGGTCTGATTTTATGTTCATGCCAACCTTGAATGGCATACCAATTTTTACCAACTCGATTCCTGAACCACCAAAGAAGCTTTGTTTGATTTTCGAGTATGGAAGCAACAGATTTTTCGAGGCTATTCATAGTTGTTACTTCAACATCTGAGTAAAGGTTTTTAGTGTATGTGTTCGGAATACTTGTAATGGTGATTGTGTCTGTGCTTGGAACTTTATAACCAATTGATTTGTCATCACTCACAGTAAGTTCTAGGCTGTTGTTTTTCAGGTGGTTTAAAAAGATTTCTTCTTCCTGTTTCTGGCGGTTTTCTTTAAGGTCTTTCGTTATCAGCGAAGTTATGTATGAGAAATGTTCTGAAAACTTTTGCTCACCAATTTTGTCCATTAGTACATCTATAGCCTCATTACAGATTCTTCTTGCCAAAAATGAATTGTCTATCACTTCAGAGAAACGTCTTGTCATATAGCCCCTCGAAATAAAACCTTTAAATCTTGATTCAATGGATTCTTCTGCGATTGCGGCCTGGCTTTCTTCATTTATTGTTACTCTAAAAGCCTTTTTCTCTTTGTTTTCTTCACTGAGAGAGAATGTAATTCGGGTTAATAGTTCTTCGGAGATTTTATAAGATTGAAAGTCAATGAAGGGTCTTATGTCAAAATCGTAGCTAAATCTCCTCTTTGAGTCCTTTTCTTTGTTAAAAATCAGCCAAACTGGAAGGTAGAAAGCGTATTCGTATTTTTTGAACTCATCCTTTATTGTAACATTCTTTGTAGGATTAACATGTTCTTGCCCCTGGACTTTCATTTTTGAAACTAGATCACCAAGACCTTCTTCCTTGAATCCTGTAATTACTCTATCCAATAGGCTTCTCGTGTCACCTTTGCAGTAGTACACGTAACTTTCATCCAGCAATGGAATGCCTGTCTTTTTAGCTCGTGGTTGCCGTAAAATTCGGCCTATGAGCTGTGTAACCCCTGTGTTTGAGGCAGTATTAGGAATAATACCCAAGGTATAGGCAAAAGAACAATCCCAACCCTCGGATAAGGCTTCTTTGGTCACTAGGAACCTAACTGGGCATTCAGGAGCGAAAAGGTCCATGTTTTCTATGTCGTTTTGAGCACTCGATTTTATAGCCACTTCATCAGGATTTACACCCATTTCAATTAAGTGTTCCTTGACATCTTCACTATGTACAAAACCTTTACCACGCTGGTCTTTGCCTGTACGCTCTACTTGAATTAGTGCGATTGGACGAATGTACTCACCCGTGTTCCAACGGTATTCTATTGCCTTGTTTTCTAGTTGTTCACGGTGTTCCTTGATTTGACTAATCATTCCTTTCCAGTCATTACCTGAGCCACTGGCAGGAGGACGAATATGCAAATCAAGTTTTACCATTTCTTCATCCTTCAATTCAAGACCTGTGACAGTAGAAAGCAAATTCATGCTTTCTTTTGGTGTGGCTGATAGCCCTAAAACAATTTCAGGGTTTAGGTTGTCAATGGTTGCTTTTGCGGTTGGGGTGAATACTCTGTGAATTTCATCAATGATAATAAGGGGCTTTGAGACTCTAACAGCATTACCAAGACTTGTAACTAATTGTGCCTGTTCACCATTCACCCACATTGTATCCAAATTAGGTACTTCTTTCAACCATTGTCCATGTAGGTCATGCCTGTTGTCCTGAGGAAAGAAACTGTCATATCCACCACTATCCTGAAATACTTTAAGGGCTTCTGAATTATTAGCCCTACTGATGGATTGAATCATAATGAAGAGAACCACCAAGTTTTCTTCAATGTCTTGAAGTGATAGTTTTTGACCTTTCTCCTTAATGATTGTTTTGCCACCACTTGCCTGGTCTAATAATTGCCGATAAGGGTGACTTTTATCCCTTAGCCTATCAACTGTTTGCGTGTAGATTGTTTCCTTAGGAACAATCCAGACGACTAAGCCAGTTTTTCGCTCTGCAAAAAGGGTCTGATACTCTCTTATTGCTTCTACCGCCAAAATGGTTTTACCGCCACCTGTTGGAACTTTAAGTGAAGTACGTGGATAATATTGACCCAATCCATTGCGGCAATTATCTATGTAGGGTTTGCCAATTGTATCAAATGTGGACTGCACATAGTTCAGATTGTTACGTATGTTCTCAGGCAAAACCTTTGCTGCGGTTTCAAAGGCTGTTTTCTGAGTCTTAGCCGTTTGGAAAAAGTGTTTCAGCTCATTTACAACCCGTATTTGATATTTTTTTAAATACATGCTTATCTATTATTTTTGCGTTCAAACAGATTGTAGGGAACTGAGACAAAATCAATTTGCATGGCATTCATGTACTCTTCATCCAAAAAGCATGAAGGGGCAAATACAACCCTGCGCTTACCGGGGCTATGCTTTACAATTGATTCTGCGATTTGAAGAGTGAGTGCCAAACGAGTAAGCTTATCCATGTCCTGCTCGTAGATTAAGTAAACGGCTTGTCCGCTTTCCATGCCTACAAAGTGCTGTGAAGCATCTACTTTACTTTTATCAGCCAAATGTCCGCCTGTTGCTAGGTAGTACACATACTCAGCAAACTGTTGATAAGTGGGCAGGTCTCCGTCTAACATGGTTTCAGGGTCGATAGGAGAACCTACACGGAGATACTTGAAGCCGGCATCATACCCAAACATCTCTATTGCCCTTTTCACCCTTTCTCTCGTAATATCCCTGCAAATATTTTTGTCAGGTTCTTTTTCTGAAGATTCGGTCATTTGAACAAGTACACACTTGCGATTTCCACCATCAAGCTGATTTAAAGCATGAATTGCATGCATTGTTGTTCCTGAGCCTGCAAAAGAATCAAGAATAATATCATTAGATTTAGTAACAAAAGGAAGTATGTGTTCTATTAATTGAACTGGTTTTGGGTTTTTTAATGGGACATTGCCAAATAATTCACGCAAATCATATGCACCTAAACGACCGTCTATATCAATCCAGCTTGGAAGCTTATCTACATACTCATGAGCATAAACTTTAAGTTCAACTATTTTATCTTCATCATCTCCAAATATTATTTTCTCATTTTCAATTAGTTCCTTCATTGTGGATTCAGGAAATCTATACCCCATTAAAGGTTCTTTACAGGGCTTTTTAGTATCTGGATGTATTATATCATATCTGTAACCTTCTTTTCCAGGGTTGTGTACACTTTGACTCCCAGTGTAAACACCACCTTTATCTATATATTTGTAACGGTCAAGCTTACCTAGGAATTTCTTGTTTTCTCTAAACCACTCCTTATAAGCATCGATAAGATCTTCTTCGTCTGAATGTTTTTTTGTTAAATCAGCGCCTATTTTGATTAATTCATCTTTTGCATCTGAAAGGGGAGATTTCCATTCACTATCTATAAATTCCTTGTTCTTGGCATAACATAATATGTATTCATGTTCAGTTGCAATGTTGGTTGGATTATTGTCAGTTGCATTTTTCCAAATAATATTACCTAAATGATTTGAATCTTGAAAAATTTCATCCATAATCATTGTAAGATGATGAACTTCATTATTATCGCAAGAAATAAAAATTAAACCACCTTCATCAAGCAAGTCATGTAACATCTTTATTCTTGGTGACATCATACATAACCATTTGTCATGCTTAGTTAAGTCATCCTTTGATACAACCTTATTTAACCATTCTCTAATTAAAGGGCTATTAACCTTGTCAGAATATACCCAGTCTTCTTTACCCGTATTATATGGAGGATCAATATATATGAATTTAATTCTGCCTGCATATTTTGGCAACAAGGCTTTAAGAGCTAACAGGTTATCACCTTCAACAATGAAGTTGCCTTCACTTTTTTCAGGTTGAAAATGAAGTTCTTCAACTTCTTCAAGAGAATGATAAGGAACACTTAAATGATGATTCCATATGCTATTTTTGCCTTTGAACTGTAATGTGGGCATCTTAACTATTTTTCGATTTGTTTTTAACTTCTTGTTCAGCCACTTTCAATGCTTTTGTTACCATTTCTTCATCTTTAAGAAGGTCATACACCTGATCAGCTAACCACAGAGTTAGTTGGTCTTACATTAGCGTCTAACATTTCTGTAAGTTGAAGCACTAGTTCTTCACGTTCAATTTTGCTAAACATGGGGGTCTATTTCTTTACTGGCGGCTAACTGGCGTTGCAAAAGCTCTTTACTTTCATGCAGCTCTCTAATACGTTCACCAAAATGCATGACCTGTTATATTATGACTTGTCATTATTTGACCAATATATGAAATTCTTCTCATATTTCTACAGCGGAAGGGATAAAAAATAGGCTCTTTTTGTTTTTTGGTATATTATTATTCATTATCAATTCATTTAATCCCTCAATCAATAACCTCAACCCGTACCAATAATTTCTTAATCTTCCGATCCTTCAATTTATAAACCGCCTTTTCAAATGTTCTGTAGGGGTTAAAGTCAAAGGTTTTGCTGTTTGGCAAATATATTAAAATAGTGACTGAGTGACGCTATTTCTTTTTAATCAGGGTGTATGATAATAAGGCCAGTAAAAACAACTAGCTTGAGACACCCTCGAATATATGAAATTGTATCACTCTGTCACTCATGATCGCATAAGCCTTATATCTATTGCCTGCTGGGAGTAAACTTAATGAATATTTTTCCGGAACTTTTTCTACCAGATTTAACTAGTCCATTGGTTTCAGCAAATATTTTCAACCATTTGGAAAAAGTTTGGGAGAAAAGCTCATCTTCTCCACTATAAAACTGAGATTTGAATTCATCAAACAATTCAGCCTGATCATACTCCAGGTTTGGTTCTATCTCACTTTGTAGTATCCAATCGTAAAATTCCCGGCTTGTGAATTGAATCAAGCGGTTCTGGTTAACCGATCTCAATCCATAGGGATGCAATCCATTGGTTAGATAAAAATTGCAGCATTCAAACATAAATGTGAAAAAGCGGTTCCATTCTGTTTGATTCCAAACCTGTTTATCGAAAAATATTCCGCCATGTACAGTATCAATAGGATTTTTCATTGGATCAGACCTCTGTTTATCCGAATAGAAAGAAGAGAACTCCAAGATATACATTCTGCGTTGAGCAGTGTTTCCCTCAGCATTCAGTATGACGTTAGAAGTGATATAGATTTTGGGGCTTATATCTATTTCAATCTTATACGATGCTTTGTATTTTTGCTCAACTTCAATCCCTTCAGTTAAAACGCTGTTGAATCTCAAGAAATCAAAATCGGGTTTCACATCATCCAGGTAGATAACCTGAGTTTCTTTATCAACACCCTGGAAGCAAAACCTTTGTGCTGGGTTAAATTTTTTACCATCTATTGTTGCTGAGTTTCTTAATTGCCGAATAGCCTGTGCAATTATTCCTTTTCCTGTACCACCCTGGGGCCTATCCCGTTCTGTCAGTTCAGCATCATAAGCTACGACCGCACGTCCAAGACTGTTATGCTGATAGTAATGTAATAAATACCCAATCGCAGATTTAAATCCCTTGAATCTGGGTTGACCTGGATCATCAGAAGCATCATTCGCAACATTTCCTACAAATGACTTGAATATAGGATCATTGGAATCAAGACTATAGTCATGATCTATTATTTGGTTTTTCCAGATGCAAAGATTATCCAGTTCACTATAATTCATTGGCACGATACCCTCTCTTCCTTGAATCACCTTTACTACGCAATTACGGAATGGGAAAAACATTTCAGTTTTGGTATCTGCTAAAATTGGAGTGTCGTGATTTTCAAGGAATCCCAGTGTACTGTAGTTTAGAATCAAATGAATTTGCCTTAAGAAAAGCTCTTCCATGTTTTCATAACTAACCCTTACTGTTTTCCCTGCGTATTCAAAGACAATTCCTCTGGACAAGCTTTTGAGGTAGATATTGATTTCATCACGAATATTTGCAATTTCAACCTCATAAATTTTATTTTCCTCTTGCCGGATCAACAGATAAGTACAGTCATCAATATATCTCTTGCAAAATCCTCTGGATCTAAGGAAGCTCAGAATACCGGCATTATATAGCTTATCAAGCTGAACACTTTGATCGTTGACCGTGTAGATGAAAATTCCACGTGCAATGGATTTCTTCTCAAGTGGAACAATCTTGTTTTCGATCTGACTCCACATTCCAATGGATTGCGCTGCTTGCGTTTGTGCAGTGCTAACTTCAGGTATAATAAAGTCGGCTTTACTTATACCTATTGCTTCAACAAATTGCATCTTTTCCATGACTATGCCCTCCTTGATTTAGTTAAACCATCAATGGCACTGTCCATGATTTCAGCATTGGTTTGTTGGCGACCTTCACGTACATAGTTCATCAGGTCATCTTTTGAAAAGTACAAGCGTTTTGATCTTTTCATGTAAGGAAATTCTCCTCTGCTGACCATCGAGTAAACTGTCGGCACAGCCAGGTTCAGGAATTTGGCAGCCTGTGGAACTGTCATCAGTTCTGGTTGCGCTACACTTGGACTTTGAGTCGTTTGCTCTGACAGGATTCTTTCGAGCCTGTCAATTTTTTCGATAAGTAACCCCACCGCTTCGGGAAGGTTGTTAAAGCTTATTGTCTTCATGTTTTTATAAGTTTAAATGAAACATGAAGCAAGAGTATAGCAGGGTTTTCGGGCTTCTTTGGAGGGTTATTGGGGTTAATGGGGTTGATTGATAATGTGCATATTAGACGATGCTAAAATCCACTACTCCGGGTAATGGATTTATAAATTTCAGCATCCTCTGATTCATTAAAGACCTTTAAATATCTGATAATTTTAAAAAATTCTGTATCGCTTTTGAGCTCTTCACCTAACTCTTTGTATATGCGATGAATAGCTTGAGCTATCTGGGTTTTTGTTTTTGGTCGTGTCAGTAACGTTTCTTCTGGCAATTCATAAGACTCCAGCATGAAATATTTCTCTAACAGGCTGACAAATTTTTTAAAATCATTTTCTGTTCTGAAAGCATATTGCCAACCTTTTTGACCTTTACTGCCCATTTCATCGAATGAATCCTCGATTATTTTTCTCGTTGCACTTATAGTTCTGCGATCAGAAGGTTGTTCTTGCCTTATCTTTTCATTCTTGATCAGACCCGCAAACTCATCTGGGTTTTCAAGGATTGTTTGCCAGATGGAATATAACCTACCTTGCTTTAATCCCATGTCCCTCCAATAAACATAGATTGCAGAATCTTTAAAGTCTGAAATTGGAGGTGGAGATGTTACTTCGTTGATATATCTTAGATTCCTCTTAGAATTCTCTTCTTGTTTGTTAGCCCTTAATAATTTGTAACCGGTGAAAAAGCCCTTACGATAATAATATAAAAAGGGCATAACTCCTTTGTGAAGTACTTCAGGTATATAATCATAATTAAAGTATTCAAAAGAGATTGTTTGAAATGTTCTCTTGCTGAAATCAATGTGTTCAAATCCTTTATCTGTGAGCAAATTATTAAAAAGAGTTAGCTGAGTCTGCGAAATAGACAGCTTTGCAGGCATTGGCATCATCATCAATCCTATCATATTATCATCTTCGACCAATCCATAGATATCATAAAATAGGCGAGGCGGCTCAGGAGCTGTACGTTTAATCTCCTCAGAATGTTTTCTTTCAAAGTTGGATGTTAAATCTACCACAATGTAATCCTCTGGATTATACTGTTTATAATACATTTCCACTATTTTCTTAGGAATTTCCTGAGTAATCCTTGGAGTCAAGTTAATGATGGAGTAATCATCTGCTTTAGACTCGAAATTATCAAGTCTCTCTGGCTTTTCAATCATGGGCAGTTGCTGAGTGACGCCAACTATTTTACTGAAAAAGCTTTCGGTTCGGAATTCTTGCGTAAAGGGTTCATGTTTCTTAAAAATATACCTGATTATTGCTTTTAAAGCATTTCCACAGATTTCTTTTTCATCCTCATCTAAATCCCTATGTAAATTGTTGTTTATGAATTTGATGCGAAACAATAACTTCTTTAGAAATAGCGTGATTTCGGCTTCATTTGCGCTACGATCAACACGTTCATCAATATATTTCAAAGTCTTGTAAAACTCTTCATTAATCCTTGCTTGAAGAATTTTCTCGAAAGGTTCATCAAATAAATCGGGGGAAGTATCGTGACTTGAATCCGAAATTTCCTGACTTTGGTCATTCTCATTTGTAATTTGTTGATCGGGTTCATAGGGTTCGATCACTATTAATTCGTAAAGGTCAGAAATGCCTGCCAATACAAAGTAAAACTCGAAAAAGGCCAGCGGATCATTTTTACTTGATCGTGGCGGGCTTCCAGATAATGGGTCTGGTGAAGAGAAATCACCATCTGATGAATTTTGTATAGAGGCTTGTATAGTGGTCAGGTAGTTAATAAATTCCGATCCTGACTTGTGCATTAGTTGATAATATTCCTGAATATCATTCTCAGTGAGAGTTTTCGCTTCAGCTTCCTGTTCCATAAGATTCATGAAGCGGAATCCTTCATGTTTATATTTGCCGTCTGATTGTGTTAATCTATTGAGAGCTTGTTTTGCTTCATTGAGCTTTGAGCTTATAAAGACAAGTTTTTCAAACTTGGAAGGTTTATGGTTTATGATTGTGATAATATCTTTCTTGCCACGTTCAAAAAACAGTTTATTGTCTGCACTGAAAGACTTAAAGCTTTGATAACCGTTAAATTCAATTTCCTCGGACTTGCTTTCTGGTGTCAAGGTTGCCCGTATGATTAAATCAGAGGAGTTTATCAAAGAGATAAACATATCATGATATCCGGTATCTTCAAATTCTTCTGGTACTTTCATAACAGATGTAATAAAGGATTAAAACTCCATCAGTTTCCGGGCAATTTCTTTTTTCTTCTCATCCTCAAATCCAGCGAAGTAGCCCCTTGTTGTGTCCATACTGCTGTGACTAAGGGCTTCACTTACATATTCCATGCTGGCCCCGCTACGAATCGCAGTTGTTGCGAATGAATGTCTTGCCCAGTAGGTGCTTATCTTTTCATCTATTCCCGCACTTTTGGCAAATTTAAGAAAATGCTGGTTTACAAACCTGACGAAAAGCTTTAGTTTGCGGTATTGCTCATCAGGTGAATCCATGAGGTCAACGATTGAGAAGATTAATTTGTTAGGTGATTTGTCTGGCTGGCCATACTTTTCAATTACACCCTTGGAAAAATCTGTTAAATAAACAACCACTGGAGCTTGGTCAGCATCAGTTGTTGCAGTTTTCGCCCTGGAGAACTTCAATGTGTCATCTGAAAGATTTTTATACCTTAAATAGGCGATATCCTTAAAATTCATCCCGTTGCAGCTGTAAGAGAAAAACCAGAAATCCTTGGCCTTCTGCTGGAGATCATTTTCTGGGATTGCTTCATACAGTTTCTTTAGCTGATCCGCTGTCAAAGCCTTTTTAATCCCTTTGGGCTTTGGAACACTATATTTGCGTTTACCAAATGGGTACTCATCTTTCACAATCACTCCATCTTCAATCGCATTATTGAAAACTGCCTGAAGAGTTCTCACATACATGCTCAGCGTTGTTTTACTCTTGCCATTTTCCTCAACCATGTGCCTTTCATAGCCTTTCAGCCAGTTGGTTGTGATGGTCTGGAATGTTAGCTTGTCTTTACCATGATATTCCAGTAATGAATCAAGGCTGTATTCATAGAGTTTGGAAGTTGATATCTGGTTGTTTTGTTTGAAGTTGTCTATCGCCCTTTTGTAGTAAGTATTAACATCACCTTCCTTGGGTTGCGAAGAAAACAATTCCCGCTCGAAAGCCTCAAATGAGAATCTGGACAGATTATCTGCAACATCACTTGCTTCATTCTCAATAGCAGTGAGCTTTAAGCGCTCAGTATTGTAAGCTTTAGGTTTTCTCTTATCAACCCATATCTTTTCAAAATCCTCTTCCGAATAAGCATATTTTGTTTTGTAGAGCTTTTGCATCCGGGGCTTATTCCTAAAAACACGTATCTTTACCGGATACTTTCCATCCTTCCTGGCCCTTCTTTTGTCCAGGTAAATGGAGATGGTAACGTTCTTATCCATAATTGAAAAGTTTTGGCTAAATTATAAATTTGCATACAATTTGCATACTTTTCTGCAAAATATCGATTGACATCGATTAATATCGATAAGTATTAAATATTTTAACTATTTGATAGTCAAATATCTATAATGAAAGAGGTAGTATACTTATAGTGTCGTCTGACGCTTGACAGGCAAGAGGTCACTGGTTCGAATCCAGTATATCTCACATCTTGTAACGCATTCCACTATATTTCACTCGATTTAGTCCGCAGCATTGGTTAGTACTGCAACGGTTTTATTCTGCTTGGCAGGGCAATTCAAACCACCACTCCGCCTGAAAACCCCATAACTATCATTGCAATTATTCCGGCTAGCAAGCAAAGTAGTATGGCAGGCAGTAAATTCTTTTTCAGCAATTCGCCTTCCATACCGCTCAAACCAACTGTTGCACAGGCGGCAATGATATTGTAAACACCAATCATATTGCCCATTGCAGCTCCTACATTCTGCAGGCTGAGAACCACAAGAATAGAAATCTCTGTTTCCTGGGCAACCTTAAATTGAAATAACGAAAACAACATATTTGAGACGGTAGCCGAACCCGACATAAATGATCCTAACGCCCCGATCAAGGGGCTTATCAGAGGCCAGATACCGCTGAAAACGTCAGCAGCATACAATGCCATTGCTATCGGCATGCCGGGTATATCGCCGGGGTTATTTCCCGATTGCATCATCAAACGCACCATCGGAACTGCAAATATCAAAGCGATAAATGGGCCTTTCACTTTCTGGTAAGTGTTTGTAAGGGTTCCTGAAACCTGAGTTTTATTCATCCCAAAAATAAAAATGCAAAGTATTGTAACGAGCAGAAACGGAATGATCCCGGGATTATACAAGGGGGCAAAACCAGCGGAGATTTCTGTTCCAAACAGATTAGCGATCTTGATTTCTGCTTCTCTGAGCCAATCGTTGAATGGTAAAAATCTCATTCTCGTCAGAACCAATATTGCACCGATCAAAATATACGGCAGCCAGGCTTTGGGCAGCGACATGTGTTTTGCAGTGATGTTAGATTGCAATGTCAATGAGCCTTTCCATTCAGGTTTCCAGCTTGATTCATCAGGGAAATCCCAGTGCTTTTTTGGGGTCAGAAAGCCCACCCTTGTAGCCGGGATCAGAATAAGCATTCCTGCTAAACCGCCTAGAATTGAAGGAAACTCGGGTCCCAGAAAAAGAGCAACCAAAAGGTAGGGAACAACAAAGCATAAACCTGCAAACACAGCATAAGACCAGATGGCGAAACCTTCGAGAAAGCTTTTTCTTTCGCCAAAGAAACGGGTCAGTAAAACAACAATGAGCAATGGAACCAGGATTCCGGGCAATACATGCAGACATGCAGTCCAGATTCCTGTTTGCCTTATAAATTCTTCGAAGCCCATTCCGGCCAGATCCAGCGTTTGATGGATTTCAGGCAAATCAAGAGATGTTTTGATGCCGATAAGCGTTGGAGTGCCGATAGCGCCAAATGAAACAGCGGTAGTGTTCGCAATAAGCGCAACCATCACGGCGGCAAGGGCAGGAAATCCAAGCGCAAGAAGTAATGGCGCTGTGAGGGCTGCCGGAGTTCCAAAACCAGCCGCACCTTCAATAAAACTACCAAAAAGCCAGGTAATTATGATGGCCTGAACCCGCTTGTCGGGCGAAATGCTGCTAAATCCCCGGTTGATGGTGGCGATGGCTCCACTTTCCTGAAGAGCAAATAACAAGGTGAGCGCACCAAAAACAATCAGGACAATTTCCACTGAAATCACCAGACCATTTACCCACGATGCTGCAATGATACTTATTGGTGTTTGCCAGACTGCAAGCACTAGTAAAAGAGTGATAACAAATGCAAGTGGCATTGCCCTGGTGGCTGGCCAGCGAAAAACCGCCATGAGTACAAAGATGAGCGCTATAGGCAAAAAGGCAAACAATGAATAGAGACCTTCAGGCATAATATTAAATCCTATTACATGTAACTGATATACTAAACCTTTCAAATTATCTGGCTTACATAGCGTTTCCAACGTCTATCAGCTTAAACAATGCCCTATCTTCATTGTTTAAACACTACTAAGTAAACTTAATTAAATATGGCAAAAATTGCATTTTTTTCAACACAAGCATACGATCGGCAGTTTTTTGAAAACAAAACCGATCGCCATCAAATTGATTTTTTCGAGAGCCGTTTGAAACGAAGAACGGTTGACCTCTCCAAAGGATACAACGGCGTATGTGTTTTTGTAACCGACCGCCTTGATGCCGATGTTCTTCAGGCCTTGGCAGATAATGGCGTAAAACTGGTAGCCTTACGAAGCGCGGGGTTTAACCATGTGGATTTAGAAGCCGCCGAAAAAGCCGGAATCCGCGTGATGCGCGTTCCGGCATATTCGCCCGAGGCTGTTGCAGAACACGCTGTTGCATTGATATTAACACTGGCCAGGAAAACGCACAAAGCCTATAACAGGGTAAGGGATGGCAATTTCTCGCTCGATAAACTTATGGGGTTCACACTAAAAAACAGAACCATAGGAATTATCGGAACCGGGCAAATAGGAAGGTCTTTCTGCAACATCATGCTCGGTTTTGGTTGCCGTATTGTGGCATACGATAAATATCCTTCGGATGAGATGAAAGAAAAAGGCGTTGAATACCTCGACTTCGACGAGGTACTTGAAGTAAGCGATATTCTCAGCCTGCACTGTCCGCTCACTCTTGAAACAAAGCATCTGATCAATGAAAGCACCTTAGGTAAAATGAAGAAAGGCGCAATGCTTGTAAATACAGGCCGTGGAAAACTTGTAAACACAGCAGCAGTAATTGATTCGCTAAAGAAGGAACATCTGGGTTCACTGGCGATTGATGTGTATGAAGAAGAGGAAAAACTGTTTTTCAGGGATTTGTCTGATTATATCATACCCGATGAGCAGATTGCCCAGTTGATGATCTTCCCTAATGTTCTGATCACAGCTCACCAGGGCTTCTTTACCAGGGAAAGCATGGATGAAATCGCCAGGATCACACTGAAAAACTTAGATGATTTTGAAGATGGTAATGAGTCAGTTAACGAAGTAAACAGTGAACTGATCAAAGACAATTAATCTCAGTGCCAGAGCTTCAGTCCACTCATTAGTTTAAATTCAAAATTCCATATTTCATATTCCATATTCAGAAATCAATATTCAAAATTCAAGAATGCTATCGTTTGTAGGTTCTCGAATCTTGAATTTTGAATCTGGAATGTTGAATTAGCAACTGTATAACTGCATCACAATAAACCTACTCAAACGAATACGGATTCGGGAAATCCTTTGAAGTGCCGTCAGCATAGGTTACCGTGAGATTAGGCTTTGTAAGCATTGCCTTTATGTTTTCGGAGTTGGTAAGATCCGTAACATAGTGAATGCTTAGCACAGGCGAATCATTTGCCCATTGCACACTCATGCGAACCACGCCCTCATCGGCTGTCAAATGACTGAACAGGAAGATAAACCAGCGCTGTTTATCCTGTCGGATGGCTTCAGCAAACGGCATTTCATATACGCTTAGCTGGCTTTCTTCATAGTTTTCAATATCGCCGGTGCTGCGATCGAATGGCCTGAAGGTTTTTTGCAAATATTCACGGGTATCTATAACAGCAATTTCCGGAGTGATGTATGACACTTCAAACGAAGTTCGCTCAGTAATCATCTGCTCGCCTTCAGCATACGTAATGCTTCCGGCTTCAATCAATGACTTCAATCCGGTTGGATCAGCAAGTGCGGGGTCATAATAGATTTTCGCGTGAACCGGTTCGCCAAAATAAGTCTCCATGCCGAACACACCTGTATTTAGCTTGAGCATCTCGCTAACCAGAAATGCATCTTTGGTATCGAAAAAGCGATCAATGCCCATATCAACCACATGGAGTTGCTGCAAACCGGCAGGTGGCTCAAGCAATACCCAGCTAACCGGATTAAAAATTCCTTCGCGGATGCGGAGTTCATCTACAACATTGGGATCGTAAAAGATTTTCACCCGAAAACCCTTCACAAAAGTCTGAACTCCCAACACACCTTCAACCTGCTCCATTTGCGTGGCAAAAGCCTTAGAACTGCCAAAGCATTTTACACTTTTCAACCCTGATTGCTGGTAGACTTCTGCGTTCTTAAACTGTTCGTCACTTCCCCAGCGCATATCAATGGTAGGCAATTCCCATTGAGCAGAAATGAATATTCCGGCTGTTACCAATATGACCACCGACGCGGCGGGTAGCCAACGCAACAGTTTACGGTTGATGGTAAGGGCACCTTTTTCAGGGCATTTCACAACGCAATCCACGCACATGTGACAATCAATGTGTTTTACGGTCTTGACTTCGGAAACCTTGATGGCATAAGGGCAAACCTTGTCGCATATCTTGCAGTTGGTGCAAATGTCATCGTGGCGGGTGATCCTCATCAGAGGAAAATACAATCCCTGACGGCGGGATATTTCAAGTAAAAGCCCTGCAACACAAACAGCGCCCAGGTACCATGCCCAATGTAAGGGCCAGCCAATCACGCTTATAATCAGCCAATAGGCCAGGGTCAAAATTAAAAATACCGGTGCGAACGCAAAGATGTTGGCGGCAGCGCCCAGCGGACATAAATATTTGCACCAGAATTGTCTGATAAAGAATGATCCCAGAATAGTGATCAGAATAGCGATCACGGCATAAAGCAGCGTAACGTCGCCATCAAAACCTGAGAAAATGGCATAATACGGGTCGTATTGTTTACAGAAAAGTTCGCTGGAACTTACAGTGAAATAGAAAGTGATAAACAATAAAACGTATTTCAAAGACCTGAGCAGCTTATCAGCCAAACCTGTGATTGTGAAACGCAGTTTAAAGCGATCCCCTACTCTTCCCAGCCATTCGGTGAAAGTACCGATAGGACAGATATAGCTGCAAAACAACTTACTGAGTAAAAGCACACCAATCACGAGGGCAATACCCATAAAAATCTGCGTGGTGGACATGGCACATGCCAACGAGTTAGTGTTCAGGTAACTTCCCAAGGCCTGCATCCCACCAAATGGGCAATAGGCTTCAAAATCAGGGGTGTAGGATTTATCAACAAACAGCCTGATGACCATATAACCCAGCAGACCAAGGATGATCCATTGCAGCGAGAGGCGGTAGTAGTTGGTTCTTTTGTTTCGTTTTCTTGTCATGATGGTTCGTTTTTAGTTGGGCGTTCCGGGTTCAAGGTTCAAAGTTCAAGGTTCCGGGTTCGGGATACTTGTTTCTTGTTCCTTGTTCCTTGTTGCTGGTTTCTTGTTACTGGTTGCTGGTTCCTTGTCTCTTGATTCTTGTGTCTTGATTCTTGTCTCTTTAAGCTTGGGGCTTTGGGACTTTGAACCCCGAACTTTGAACTTTAATCCTAAAACTGCGCAAAAATATCAATAAAACACTATTTTTACGGCAAATAATCTGGGTCACAATGCAATACAGAATCATTCTAAATTATATGCTTACCAGTTTCGTGGTGCTGACACTTTGGTTCATCGCAACGGGAAGCAGGCCTCAGGGCAATGATGAACGCAGGGGCAGTGATGCCATGCGCGTCGTTTTCTACAATACAGAAAACTTTTTTGATTCATTCAGGGATAGCCTGATCAACGACGAGGAATTCACACCGGCTGGAATCAGAGCCTGGAGTTACAGCAAGTTCGTAAAGAAATGCCAGGCCCTAGGCAAAGTGCTGGTTGCCACCGGAGGTTGGGAAGCGCCTGAAATTATTGGTTTATGCGAAGTTGAGAATCATTTTGTGCTGCGAAAACTGCTTGAACACAGCGCCATGGGCCGTTTGAATTACCGCATTGTGCATTACGATTCGCCAGATTCCCGTGGCATTGATGTTGCCCTGATGTACCGCCCTGAAAAATTTACTCTTCTTCATTCCGAACCCATTGCAGTGGTTTTCCCGGGCCCAGATGCACGAAGTACGCGCGATATTCTTTATGTGAAAGGCATTGCACTGGATGCTGACACTTTGCACTTGTTTGTGAACCACTGGCCTTCACGCTACGGAGGTTATATGGCCACCAAACATTTGCGGGAATTCACGGGTGCGCTGCTCAGAACCCGCGTTGATTCAATTTTCCTTTACGATCAGCAAGCCAACATTCTGATCATGGGCGACCTGAACGATCCGCCCGATGAATACAGCGTTCAACACTCGCTTGGCGCAAAACTCGATTCTATTGATTTAAAGCCTGGCGAATTATATAACCTGATGAGCAATCAGTTTGGTGACCCAACCCGCGGCACCCAGAAATACCAGCAAACCTGGAGCACGATTGATCACCATATTGTTTCAGAGAGTCTGCTGAAAGGCAAGGGTGGGCTTGGTATCCATCCACGCGGCGCAGTTATTTTCGAGGCGGATTTTTTACTCGAAGACGATCACACACATACCGGCAAACGCCTGAACCGTACCTTTATCGGCATGCAATACCATGGCGGCTTTAGCGATCATTTACCGGTGTTTACAGATATTGTGAGAATTGAAATGAAACGCTGACAGGTTGGAAAAACACTGTCAGGTTTATCCTATCAGTACAAGTCTGTTTGCAGTCTTTTCCGGGTTCTGAGTTTTTGAATGTAGGCATTTGTTTGTTCAGCGGTCATTTTCCCTTCTGAAGAAATGATTTTCTCAAGCGTAGCCTTTACATCTTTTCCCATAGTTCGTTTGTTGCCGCAAATATAAATAACAGCATCACGGTTATGAATCCAGTCAAAAAGGTCCTTACTATTTTCAAGCATGTGGTGTTGCACATAAATTTTATGCTTCTGATCCCTCGAAAAGGCAGTGTTGAGCTTTGATAAAACCCCTTTTTTTCTGAACTCTTCAAGCTCGTTTTCGTAAAGGAAATCACTTTCAGCATGACGATCACCGAAAAAGAGCCAGTTCTCACCTGTTGCCTTGCTATGCTCCCGCTGTTGCAGAAATCCCCTGAAAGGTGCAATGCCGGTTCCGGTAGCAATCATAATCATTGGCCTGGTATCATCATCCGGTATCCTGAATTTCTCATTGGGTTCAAGGTAAACCGGAACTGAATCCCCCACCTCTACCCTGTCGGCAAAATAGGTGGAACAAACCCCTGTATGGCGACGGTTCTTAACGGAATATTCCATCAAACCTATTGTGAAATGAACCTCATCAGGAAAAACCAGCGGACTGTTAGCCACTGAGTACAATCGGGGCGCCAGCTTCCTGAGGATGCCTGTAAACTCTTCGGGTGAAATTTGTGAAGGGAAATCAGTGACCAGGTCCAGCACATCGCAAACAAGGCAATACCGCTCAAGATGCGATGTATCTTTTATGAATTCGCGTAATTGAGTGTTTTGCGCTATCTCAGCATATTTCTCCACCACCAACGGTGTAATCAAAGTGATCTCAAAATCGTGGATCAATGCTTCTTTTAACAGTTTGGATTTGTTACCTACTTCCACTGCATGGGTTCCATCAAATGCAAGGGTTTTCAGCAATTTATCAACGAGCAGGCGGGAGTTATGGGCATACACACCAAATGAATCTCCCGGCTGGAATGATGTGCCAAATTTATCCATAGACAAAACCTTGTGCATGGTTCGCTTCTCAAATCCGGGCTGGGTGAGCATTTTTAACTCAACGACTTTGGCATAAAACAATTTGTCATCATCCGTTTCGGGTTTGTTGATTTCAAAGGCAAACTCCTTCTCAGTGGGTTTCAAAGTTTTAGGCAACCTGGCTTCAAATGCTGCAACAGATTGGCGAACCCATGCTTTCGCGTTTTCTTCATAATCAATATCGCATTCCATGAGGGGCGAGATTTCCTCGCTTCCCAACGCAAGCAAACGTAAGCGGAAATCATGACCGGTTTTGCAATAATCTGTATAGCTGCTATCGCCCAGCGCCAGTATGCTGAAACTACTTCCCTTCATCGCCGGCACTTCTGAGGAATGCAGGTATGCATAAAAATCTTCCACCACGGCAGGCGGATCGCCTTCGCCATGTGTGCTTACGGCAAGCAAAATATTTTTCATTGACGCGATTGTTGCCGGATCAATCGTGCTCATATCATGTAAATAAGACTGGATGCCAAGATGGATCGCAAATTCATGGGCAAGTATTGCTGCGGCCATTGAATTGCCGGAACGGCTCCCATAAATAATATGCAAAGCTGCTTCGCTGTTTTCAACGCTAGTCTCAGCGGCTGTTTCTTTTATCAACATTGCTTGTTCTGTCATATCAGGAAAAATATATTTGGTTTCAGATTAATAAATCAGCCTGCAATCGAAAAAGCAGGCACCTCGTTCAACTGGTCAACCCAGGTGGCTTCCGGGTCAAACTCCATGAAAAATGGCTTGAAAGTTTTACGATAATCGCGATGCCGCACGTATTGCATCATGAAGTATTGATTGCCATTCACAGGATTGTCAACAACACCCATGATCTGAACCTTGCCTTTTGCAGCCGACATTACCGGCCCGGTAACGGTTTTGGAAAAACTTCCTGTTTCGCGGATGGCATGCTGATACATCCGGTAAACTTCGGCGAGCGGGACGCTGAAATATTCGTAAGGCCCGGTTTCGCGTTCGATAAACATGTAATAAGGAATCATGCCCAATTGCACCTGTTTTTTCCACATGCGAGCCCATGCATCGCTGTCGTTGTTGATGTGGTTTAGCACCGGAGCTTGTGTGCGAATTTCGGCGCCGGTTTGCCGTCCGTTATGAATGGCTTCCTGTATGACTGCGGTTTCCAGCTCGTTCGGATGATTGAAGTGGGCCATAATGGAAAGATGCAGGCCGCTGTCGCTGATGCGTTTCAAAATATCAAGCATTTGCTGCCCTTCTTCATTGTATCGTGGAATAAACGTAAATGGCCAATAGCTCAGCGATTTGGTTCCGAACCTGATATTCTGCAAGTTTGGAATCTTCGCATCTATCAGCGCCTCTATGTATTTCGAAAGGGTAGCAGGATCCATTACCATAGGATCGCCACCGGTAAACAGTATCTCGTTGATGCTTTCTTCCTGCCGTATGTATGCAATCACCTTTTCAATTTCACGCATTGAAAACTTGAGGTCGAGCTCTTTTACAAATTGTGGCCAGCGAAAGCAAAATGTGCAGTGCGCATGGCAGGTCTGTCCCTGGCTCGGGAAAAACAGAACGATATCTTTGTACTTGTGCTGCAGACCTTTGAGTTCCTCGCCATTCAGGGTGGGTACGTTAGTCATTTGCTGGGCTGGGTGCGGATTCATTTCCATGCGGATATCATAAATCACTTTATTCACCGCGCCGTTTGATCCGGAATCGTTCAACACCTTCACCAGCCTTTGGTACTGGCTCTTGGTGAGCATTTCCTTATTGGGGAAGTTAAGGATGTAAATGGGATCATCCTTGTAATTCTCCCAATCTATCACATAATCAACCACATAATTATTGGTTTTAAAAGGTATGACCCGCGAAACTATATCAATTTCCTTCTTCACTTCTTCCGGCAGGTAGCGCATGTATTCGATCTCCCGGAAATTCTTTGCATTATAGGTGATAAATCTCATAGCATAATAGTTTTAGTGTACACAATGGCTACCGCCAGAATTCCTTTTAGCGTGCAGGTTTCTGTGGAGATAGGGAATAATGAGTTAAACCTCTGGAAATGATGAAGAAAGGTAGTATTTGGCCTGGCCAACGCTTACAATGATACTAAAACTTTTTGAATTAACGGGTGGTGCCCGTATGGGTCGCGATTAAACCAGGCGTAAACGCGTACTTATAGCTTTGGTTTGCTTACTTTTAGGTGCTGGAATTAAGGAATGTTAAAAATTTGTTAATGTCATTCCTTAACATTTGAATGCTAGGCTTACGCTAAAGTAAGGCTGCGAATTAAGCCAGCTTTATAATTCTTTGAATATTTTGTAGTCTACAAAAACAATCCGTTTTTCTTTGTGAGAGGTATTACAGACGAACCATAATGCTTATTTACAAGTGAAAAATTAAATCAACCAATGTGCTTACTGCCTGATAATTTTTCCATTCGTTATTGTGCTTCCCTGTAATATGCGTAGAAGGTAAATACCTCCTGGCATAGATGAAAGATCGAAATCAGAGGAACTGGCTCCTGAGAGTTCGCGATGCAGAACGCATTCACCTGTCATGTCAAAAACCTCAACATAAATGATTTCATCTTCATCTGCATTGATAAACTCAATGGTGAAGCAGCCTGACGAGGGATTGGGATACACCTTGAAAGTAAAATCATCTTTGTTGATGAAAGCCATTTTCTCACTGTTTACAAAGTCTTCAACCTGTGATGCAAGCACAACAATGGTGAAATCACAGTAAGTGGCGTTGTCGTCAATCCAGGCATGTAAGTAACCACCTGCTTCAACGCTGGTCCCTTCGCCTAAAATAACATTTCCCTGGGAGACAAGGTACGCAGAACCACCATTTTGAACAACAAAGTTGCTTGCAATAATGGATTCGGTGGCGGCAAAACATTCGGTATCGGAAAAAGCCATTGTGATGTCATTCAAGCTTAAGGTGGCCGGTATAGAAGGCGACTGCCAAAACAAGTATGGATAGCCATTATTCATGTTTGAGTTAGCATCAGACATCCATATCTGATTAAAATCCCAGTTTTGATAGGTGTTCGATGCATAAGGGTAGGTCATTTCTAATGTAGATCTTCCGTTACCTCCATCGCTGAAATTCTGGCCTGATGTTTGAGTATTCCAATAGCAGTTATATGTATCTCCCCAGTTTAAGCCAATTAATCCACCAACATCTGAAGTTCCGCCTACATTTCCGGTGCTGTAGCAATTTGTTATTTCCACATAGGAATGTACCCTTCCAATCAAGCCGCCAACCCTGCTGGTTCCAGTTACGTTACCGGTGCTGTAGGAGTTCATGACATAGTCGGAAGAAAACATACCACCGCCTACCTTTCCAATTAAACCGCCAACCCTGTCATAACCTGCAACATTCACTGAACTGTAACAATTCATTATGGTAAAGGCAGGTCCATGATATCCAACCAAACCGCCGGTTCGTGAAGCAGTTAAAATTGTAGCAGTTACAGTTCCGGTACTGAAGCAATTTTCAATATGGCCTACATTGTATCCCACCAAACCCCCAACGGACCAAACTCCACCGGTAATATCAACATTGGTAACACCCAGATTAGAAATCACGGATCCATTGGTTCGGCCAAACAACCCCAAATCGCCATAGTCGGGTCTGAAAATTATAAGTCCGTTTATTACATGGCCGTTTCCATTAAATTTACCTTTAAAATTGGCAGCATTGTCTCCAATCGGAAGCCATCGCTGTCCATCGTTATAAAAAGCACCCCCAACATTACATTCATCTGATAGGTCAATATCATTCATTAGAACGAAATGCACATTGGAATTATTCAAATAATTTCTCACATTGTTTAAATGAATGTGTGTTACAATTTGATAAGGATCTGCAGCTTCCCCAGTACCACCTGCAAATTGGGCGAAAAGAATATTTGTAAAAAAACAAATGCTGATTTGGAGCAACACTAGTGCCCCGATGCGTTTTCTCATGGTGTTGTGGTTGAAGTGATTAATGTTTGTATTCGGTTTAGACTCTGCTATTTCTCGCAAACAAATTGTTAGTTGTACAATTTGCCAAATGATTGGGGTGACAATAAACAAAAATACATTTTTATGTATCAGGAATCCTGAAATCAATGAAAAAAAACCGGATATTTAACAGTTATGATTCCCTGCTCAGTGGCATTGCAAATAAAGCGTAGCTTGCACCTATATATATTCAGCAAAGCCGGGAATAGCAGCTACAATATAATCTACCTGGAAGTAGACATGAATTCAACTTGAATGACTATTTCGTGATCTAATTTGGCCATGGCCACAATGTGATTGGCTCGAGCAGGGATTTGAATAAAGAAAAATGCCATACTTGTATTCGATACAGGTATGGCATCCTTGTGAAACCAATACTTACAATGGCTTTACAGGAACACAGATATCCACGGTAAATTTGCCGTTTTTCGGTTCTTCCGGATACATTTCAAAGCAGGGCTTGTCGTCGGGCTGGTAGCCGCTTTTCGGGAACCATTCGCCATAAACCCATTCCCAAGCCTGCTGGAACTGCTCCCCATTGAGTTCGAACCGTGCAATCACATACTGCCCGCCTTCCACTTCCATTTTACCCACTTCGCCATCTGTTTTTGTATTTGGCGGCACAGAAATACAAACACTCATACGAAGCTTGTCTTCAGCCGTAATGTTTGGATCATCATGATAAATGATCAGGCTCTTCAAATCGGCTTGAGCGGTTAATCCACGTGGCCCTGCCCATGAAAAGAGTTTCATCCACAGTTCTTCAAATAGTTTTTCGTTGCCTTTGTAAGGCCCGGTGTAGCGTACGTATGCTACTGTCATGTTGGGAAGTTCTTTCACTTCCACACTTTTGTTAAGTTTCATATTGGTCCTCCATTTAATTGTTTTTGAACGCTGACAAAAGTATTGGAGAACCCCATCTTCGCTTTGTTGCTTTTTGCTATCCGTTTGACTGATATTGCTAAGGGTATGTTTCTGGTTGCGCCATTCCGTTGCTGTTTTGCCAAAATGGGTTTTAAAGTTTCTTGAAAACACCGCCAGATCATTAAAGCCGTATGAAAATGCAATTTCTGTGATGCTGAGATGCGGCTTGGAAACAATGAGTGAAGCAGCTCGTTCGAGCCTCAGGCGCTGTATGAACTGGAAAGGAGTTTCGCCCACGCAGCTATAAAATATCCGGTTAAAATGGTATTTTGAGAACCCGGCCACATCGGCGATTTCCTCAAGCGTAAACTGCGATTCCAGATTTTTCTCAATATAATCGAAGGTCTTGTTGATTCGGGATTTGTATTCCCGCTCTATGAGTTGTTGATTCAAAGGTTTCATACGGTTAAAAGAATGATGGGTGAGGCGGCAAATATCGCTTTTAAAAAATAAAAATCCGGGGACTTGCCCCGGAAATTCATTTGGTAATTGACATTTACATTTTTCAATCAAGTTTTACCCGTAGGCCTCCCCTTGCCCCTATCCACCATTTTGACACATAATCATCCCAACGTTTTTCATCCAGGGTATATGATGCGAGATCAGATCCGTAGATTCCATTTTCTGGTTGGTATTTGTAGATATGGTTGAAAAGTACCGGCCCGGCAAAAAGTTCTATTCTACCTGCAAGCCTGGTTCCCATAGTAATCCTGAGTTCATTCAGCATGTCGAGGTGTTCGTCGTCCCACTTCCAATCCTGCCGGAGTTGAGATGAGTGACCTTCAATCTGCATCCCGGTATTCTGAGAGAAACTGATAGAAGTTCCAATTCCATAGCCAAAACCATGGACTTTTTCGCTGGCAAATGGCCTGATACCATAGGAGAAAATATTATAGAATGCCGGAACACCAATACGGAATGAAGCGCCCAGGTGTATCACATCCGATCCGGAAACTTCAATTTGCCTGTAGGCGCCTTTTTTAACAATACTCAAAAAGCCTATGGGTACACCATCCACTGTATCAGCAATATTCAGGAAACCAATTTGTACGCCTTCTACCTTGCGGGCTGCATTTAAAAAGCCTGCAATCTGCGCTCCTTTAAAATCACGGTTAATATTCATAAACCCAGCCGCCTGAAGCCCTTTGGCTTCATTACCGGTTACATTGGCGAAGCCTGCACCCTGGAATCCTTCAAACCGGCCACCGGTAACATTAGCAAAACCCGCTCCCTGAAAACCTTTTACATTGCCCCCTGTAACGTTGGCAAATCCCGATCCTAAAAATCCTTCAAAATGTCCACCTGTTACATTGGCGAACCCGGCGCCGGTAAAACTCCGGCTATTTCCACCAAAAACATTGATAAATCCAGCTCCATGAAAGCCCTCAGTTGATCCTGAAATAAAGTTAATGAAGCCTGCGCCCTGAAAAGCCCTGGTGTTCCCATGAACAAGGTTCATAAAACCTGAGCCCTGGAAGCCCTCCATGTCACCATGTACCAGATTACCGAATCCGGCAAACTGCGCTCCTTTGGCCGAACCGGTATTGATGTTCATAAATCCACCGGCTTCAAAACCTTCAAGACCGCCAGTAACCCCGGCAAACAAATTTAAACTAAAATTGTAGCGGTAATTGGCAGCATCCCTGCCTTCAGTGCCAAAATATGGTATGATGCTTAGCTGAAAATCGCGGAGTGGTTTTTCGTTGGGTACTTGTGCGAAGCTTATTGCTGGAAACAAAAAAGCAAGGATGAGGAAAAGCACGAAGAAGTTTCTGGTTTTCATAACGTGAAATTTTAATTGAAATAATTTTCGTGCAAATATAGAGCAAGCCTTTAGCCAACTAAGAAAATTATTCCGTGATTGCCGGATAAAGGGGATTGAAGCATGGAAATTGCCGGGTGAAGATTGTGGCGAGGTGCATCAACTCTCGGATGTCTCAACTCACGTGTGTCAAATTCAAAAATTAAAGCCATATCAAATTAATTCAATGTGGCTAAAGCCTCATTGATTAACTCTTACAGATCCGGCGGCTGAAGCCGCCGGCAATTCTTAAATGTTCTCAGAAATATTAAAGCAGCCGTATTCCGTTTTCACGGCAGAAACCTGCCATATCATCGGGCCATACGCTTGCCTGCACTTCGCCGATATGGAACTTTTGCAACAGGAACATGCAAAGCCTCGATTGCCCGATTCCTCCACCAATGGTCTGCGGCAGCCTTTCGTTGATAATATCCTGGTGGTATTCAAGCGCGCTTTTTTCAGTTTGACCCAAAAGCTGTAGTTGGTCTACCAAAGATTCGTTATTCACTCGTATTCCCATTGACGAAAGTTCAAGCGCGCTATTCTTAACACTGTCCCAAACAATGATGTCTCCGTTTAGGCCACGGGTGTTTTCGCCGGTGCTGGTTGACCAGTCATCATAGTCAGCGGCCCTGGCATCATGCGGAATGCCTGATGACAAGGCGTGTCCTATGCCGATAATGAATACAGCTCCATGCTCTTTGGCAATCATGTTTTCCCGTTCCTTTGATGTAAGGTCAGGAAACCTGACTTCAAGTTCTTCGGCGTGAACAAAATGAATATTTTTAGGAAGCCGGCTTTTAAGTGCAGGAAATTCTTTTTCAACTACTTTCTCCGTCTTTCGGATTGCCTTATAAATATTCGTCAAAACCTTTTTAAGGAATTCAATATTTCTGTCTTCTTTTGAAATGATCAGTTCCCAATCCCACTGGTCAACATAAATGCTGTGAATATCACTTACTGCTTCATCTTTGCGGATCGCATCCATATCGGTATAAAGCCCCAGCCCATTGTTGAAGCCGTATTCCTTCATGGCCTTGCGTTTCCATTTAGCCAGGCTATGAACGATTTCAATTGTATTGTCAGAAAACCTTGTTTTGAAACCTACAGGAACCTGTGAGCCGTCGAGTTCATCCTGCAGGCCGTTGCCTGTTGCAAGAAACCTGGGAGCAGAAACTCTTTGTAGCTTGAGTCTTTTAGCTAGTTTACGTTCAAAGTTATCTTTGATCAGCTTGATTCCTTTTTCAGTTTCCAAGAGATTGAGCTTTGATTTATAGCCGTATGTATTTAAAGAATAATTTCTTGACATGTTGTTGGTTTTGTGTTCGTAAAATAATACCTGATAACAACTGCAACACCGGATTGTTTCTCAGAACTCAAATGGTTCAAAACAAAATGAATGAAGAAAATGAAAGCAAAAAAAGGGATCACTAATTATGCACTTACTTTGCGAACCTTATTTGTTCTGATTAACGCCCATCCCAGCAAAATCAGCAACAACCCTATGCTTCCAAAAAGCACCTGAATTCCCACTACACTGCGCACCATCAACATTTGTATAACAATCCAGCCGGTTAGGATCAGGCCTTGTGCGATCACAAACCAGGGATACAATTTGTGCCGTAGCAGTATGGTTCCGAACACAAATAATCCGAACAAACCATTAACGATAAACAGGATAATTCCCGGGATCAGGTAATCTGGGAATGGTGAATACTGCAACCAATCCAGCGACATTTGCATGGTGCTGCCATCGGGCTGAATCATCAGGTTCCAACCGCCATAAAAAGCGCCGGCACTGTTGAACAGCAATAATACTGAAATCAGGATTTTAAGTGTTGTTTTCATTTCTAATGGGGGTTGATCGTATTAAATTATTATCTGTCAAGCCATTTCCGGAATTCCGGCGTTCGGGCGCTGCTCACCATCAGGCCGTCTTTGATGGGTGGTTGCACTTCAATTTTTATACGGCTTTTTGAGAGCAGAAGAATTTTGCTAATGGATGAAAAGTTAATGATGTACTGCCGGTTCACACGATAAAAGAATTCGGGATCGAGCAGGCTTTCTAGATGATCGAGAGAAAATTCAAGCGGGAAATGAAAGTTATCGAGAGTGCATAAAAAGCTAAACTTTTCCATTGTGTAAAAATAGGCTACTTCGCGGGTTTCAACCATTTTGATCTTGTCGGCAATGTTCACAACAAAACGCTTTTTGAACTGCGATTTGCGGCTTTCAATCATTCCCACAATTTTCTCAATGTCAATGCTGGTTGATGTGGACCGTAACTTGTTGAACTTCTCAAGGCTTAGTTTGAGTTTTGCCTCTTCAACCGGTTTCAGCAAATAATCTATGCTGTTCAATCCAAAAGCCTTGATAGCATATTCGTCATAAGCAGTGGTAAAGATCACAAAACTATCCACTTTTACCTTGCGGAAGATTTCAAAACTCAGTCCATCGCCCAACTGAATATCAAGCATAAGTAAATCAGGGGCAGGATTGCTCTGCAGCCATTTCACCGAAGCTTCAACGCTGTCCAGCCGCCCCACGATATTGATTTCGGGTTCAATCCGTTGGAGCAGATTCTCAAGCCTGGTAGCGGCGGTTTCTTCGTCTTCAATGATCAGGGTTCGTATCATAATTCTACCTGTAATAATGGAAGCCCGACCTTAAAACATCCGTTTGCTTCATCAATTTTTACTGTGCGTGAGGTAAACAAGCGATAGCGTCCATTGATGTTTTTAAGCCCTTGCTTGGTTGACCCCATCACTTCCTTCTTTTGCAGGGTGTTCTCAACAAATAAGATGTCTTTTTCGACCCACATTGATATTTTCAATGGTTTCTCTTTTGTGATCACATTGTGTTTGATGGCGTTCTCAACCAGCATCTGAAATGCTAGCGGCGGCAATGCATGATGGAAATTACTTTCAGTAACCTTATTGACAATTAACAGGTTCTCACCGAAACGCATTTTTTGCAGGGTCAGATAATTATTTAAAACAGCAATTTCATCGCGCAGCAAAACGAGTTCTTTTTCATTGCTCTTGAGCATATAACGCAGGAGTTCAGATAAATTCCGGATATATCCTACGGCTTCTTTGTTGTCTTCAACCAGGCTAACCAGGCTATTCAGACTGTTGAACAAAAAATGCGGGTTTATCTGCGAACGCAAAGCCTCGTATCGTGCTTCAATATTATCGCGTTCGAGGCGAACCGATTTTGAGAAATTAAATTTCCATTGATTATAAAAGAAAACTCCCTCATGTATGGCTGTGATAAGGAAAGTGATCAGCAATGTAATGAGAATTGACGGGCCAAGGTCATTCACGATTTCCATATTCCAGAAACGTGTTGCAAGCAGGTATAACAAACCGCTAACAGATAGCGTATAAACCAGTATTGCGACAATCTCAATGATCAGATGCTTTACGGGATTCTGCTCCCAGGGATAGCGCCACCACAGGAACTGAACAATCACCATGCATCCAAGCCAGATAGTTGCAGTGTTCAGGATGCTTAGTATTACCTGCTTTACGGCCAGGTCAACTTCACTGAACCCGTAGCTGAGCATAAACATGCTGAAAATAAGTAAGCCCACCAGGGGAATCAGCACGAAAAGTCTATTATTTAGGTAATTAAAGGTTGCCATAACGATGGGGCTAATTTAGGGGAATTTTGGTTCGGGATGTCAAATGTGGAAGGTTGGTGGATTTATTTTTTTGCAGGGCATGGGGCAGAGGGCGTGGAGTAATTGAATTATTGATTCAAAATTCCAGATTCAAGATTCGTAAAACTACATTTGTCACCTATCCGTTTTTTTGATTTTAGATTTTGGGCTTTGGATTTTAAGCTTGGGGCGTGGGGCGTGGAGCTACTTCACTACTAAAACTGTATCCGGTATAAAAACATCGGCACAAAACCTTGCTGGTAAATCTGGTAGACTTCGTTTTTACGGGCATCGTAACTTTCCATAAATATACTCTGGTAACCACTGATGTTTTGCAGATCAATGCCCCATTCGTGACTGAATTTGCTGCGGTTGATGCGAATACCAAAACGCAGATCGGTACGGAAGTAATCGTCGAAGCGGTTTTCATAACTCCGGCTCCAATCATGAATTTGTTTACCTTTTGCCAGCGATTCTTCAAAATCAACCGGGATAAAACGTTTGCCACCGGCCAGCACGGTTTTCAGATCAACAGTAAGTGTGGCATTTTTACCAACTTTAAATTCATAGCCACCCAGCAGGTTAAACACATAATTTCCATTGAAAGCCGTGTTGCGCCATACGCCATCATAACCAGTGTATTTTGAATCGAACAGCGAAGCAGTGAGAAGGAAATACCATCCTTTGTTAAGGAATCTCTCAACCGTGAGTTCAAGCCCATAGTTTCGGCCTTTGCCCTTGTTTAAAAGGCTGTCTTGTTTCGGAACTCCAAACATATCGCCGGTATTGATCTGTGAAAATTCCGGAAAACTTTCCTTCACAGGAACATTGTAAAGCTGCTGATAATAGGTTTCGGCCTTGATACGAAAATGACTGTTAAGCAAATACTGATAACCAAGCACAAACTGATTGCTGCGTGTCATTTTCAGGTCTTCGTTGGTGCGTGAATAGCTGTCAGTATTGGGATCGTAACCCTGGTAAAAATAAATTTCGCGGGGCTGCATCATGCTGTGAACACCAAACCCGGCATTCAGCGAACTTCGCGGGGCAAATTGCCAGCGCATTCCAAGTCGTGGTTCGAACGCAAACTCATCATTGAAGCCAACATACTGAAGGTGTGATCCGGCGTATGCTGTTATTTGTGTACCGAACTTTTGCTGCCACTGTCCATAAGCACGATAAAGCAATAAATCGCCGGTGGCATCGGTGTTTGTGACAAAATGCCCGTAATCAATATGAAGTACACTGTCAATATAATCCACCGAATAGCGATCTATAATAACTCCTATCACATAGTTGGCATTTGCACTCACTTTGCGTCGTAACTGGCTGCTCAGCGACCATTTCTGCTCAGTTTGGTTCCCACGGTATACAGGAATAAATACCTCGCTACCAATTGAATCCACCACAGCGCTTGAAGATGTTTGCTGCCACGACAAAGTACTTTTTATCCTGGTGTTCTCATTAAAGAAGTAAGTATGTGAGGTTCCTATCACCGCCAGGTCAGAACCGAAATCAGTGGCTGTGCCACGCAAATTATATTGGTTTTCAGTTGTATCAACAAGGTTGCGGCCCAGATCAATGAAACTTTTACCCCATAAGCCAAACACCTTGAACCTTCCTGATTTTGTACCCGGAACATCGGCCAGGAAAGTAAAATCCTTGTATTGGGGAATAGCTGCTCCAGTACCCATATTGAATCCGAGTTTATCCATCACTTCCAGCGTAGAGTAGCGGAAATTGGCAAGGTATGATGCGTTTTGTCCATTCTCAAACCTGAATGCCGGGCCTTCAGCTCCAAGCTCAAAACCGTTAAAACCAACCTGCCCGGTGAATTCCCTCACATTGGCGTTTCCGCTACGGAGGTTGAGATCAAACACGCCTGCTGTGGCATTGCCGAACTCTGCCGGGAAAGCGCCCGTAAGGAAATCGGAATTACCTAGCAGGTTGTTGTTCACCATACTCACCGGACCGCCTGTGGTTCCCATCGCACCAAAATGATTAGGGTTTGGAATTTCAATACCTTCGAGCCGCCACAGCACACCAGTAGGTGAATTGCCACGGATGATGATGTCGTTGCGTGAATCGTTCTGGGTCATTACACCGGCAAAATTGGCTACCATGCGTGCCGGATCGCCCAGGCTGCCGGCATAACGCTCGGTTTCTTCCACTGAAAAAGTGCGGGCGCTAACCAATGCCATTTCGTTAATGGCTTCTTCCTTACGAACCGTTGAAACAACCGTAATTTCACTTAAGTTAACAACAGCTTCTTCAAGAAATACTTCGAGAAAAACCTCTTTGCCGCTATTGAGCAGAACATTGTTGTAAACCCTTTTCAAATACCCCACATAGCTTATTTCGAGATTTTGCCGCCCTACCGGAACAGAAGCAAGCGTGAACTGACCATTCAGATCGGTTGAGACAGCAATCAGCGGATCGCTGCCTTGCAGGATCACATGAGCGCCGGGAAGAGGAAAGCCGGTTACAGCGTCCATAACCTTTCCACGAATGGTTTGGGAATGATTAATGGGAGTTTCTGCAATGAGGGCCAGACCTGAAATAAATAAAACAGTTGTAAGTACCAGATTTTTCATTTTGCCTTGTGTTTTGATTTGCGGCAAAAGTATCATGGACCAAACAACAGCTCAAATGAAAGGTGATGAACGGGGAAAAAGAAGGGATGAGTGCGGAAAACGGCTAAGTGATAGATAAATGCATTTATAATTACGACACAGGGTTTCCGTTCTTTTTCCTTTGCGAACGCAAACCATGCCTGATAATCCATTGAGTTGCTTTGCCGGGATTGTCGGCCTGCCATGCTGTGATAATTTGCATGGCCAATTCCGGAGCATCCTTCATGAGGTCGTTGAGGTTGTTGCCTACGCTTTTCTGAACAAATTTTTCAGGGTCATTATTCAGGTTTGTAAGAATCCGTGAGTAAGTTTCGAATTCTCTGATAGCAACCAACGATTTTTTTGCCCAGGGCAAACGAATTCTTACCCCTTCGCTGGCAAGACGCCTTACGTGAACATTTTCATCAAGGCTCCATTTTATGATGATCTCAAGGGATTGTTTTGGATATTTCTCAATCAGCGGCCTGATTGCAAATTCTCCTGTGAACCGCTTGGTGAGTTGATAAATAAAGTCCATGGAGATCGGGAAATCCTTAGTTCCGTTTCTTTCAACGTAACGGCCAACGGGCCACAACCACCAACCGTAGACGAACATGCCTTCGGTAGTTTGAAGTTCAGGGCCGAGTATTTGATGGAAAATGGCGATATCCTGCACATAGTCGCCGGTCAGAAACTCTTCCAATGCTGTAGCAAAAGCATCCTGCCTTTGCAAAAATTCCTTGTCATGAATTTCTGCATCTAATTTCCTCACAAAGCCATCAGCATTAAACTCCGGCCACACAGCTGCAATTTTACCTGCAATTAATTGAGCACATTCGAGGTCGTAATAATCTTTGAATTTCTTTGCCATGGATTGTCGCTTTTAGTGTTGCAAAGTAATTGAAAGTATTTTGATTGCGAGATAAAAAGCCAGCCTAACACCCCTGCATCTATTAATACAAAAACCCGAACAACCACAGTGGGATTTTATTTCAATGTGCATACTCAATGTTGTCGGCAGCGATAAAGGAATCGGGAATACCAGAAATCTGTTTTTGGTTTTTGTTTTTCCGTCGACTCTGATTTTGCAAAATAGATCAAAAATTGCAAAACAGACTTTGCAATTTCAATCACTTTTTGTAAGACCCATGTTGCAATTTTGACAAAAATACAACATGGCAACCTCAAACAAAGTCATTTTTCCCTGCATACCGCAGCACCCTCAGCACCCGCAAAGTATTCCAACGACTGGGCTTTCCAGCCTGTTCCATTGTAAAGTGAACCTGGCCGGAATAAGCGGCTGAAAGTTTCCATTTGCCTTCAACCGTTCGTTTGCTCAAGATGATCTCCACTACCTCATCCATACGCGGATCATATTTAAGACCTGAAAACTGAAAGTAATCCATGACCCTAAGAATATCATAATACCAGCGACAGGGATAAGGGAATTTCAGAAACCTCTCCTGGATAACACTGCCTGTTTTATCTGACTTAAAAAGCCTGTGCATCAATAAAAATTCCTGAGCTTCAGCCTTTGCCTGCCGGACTTCATCCAACCGGTAAATGTAGCCATTGCGTTCGTACTCAAACAAACCTTCCAGCACCGAAAGTGTGGTGTGCATGGAACTGTGTTTGGCCCCGCTGCGGTTCGAACGGCAATTGAAACCGCCATCGGCCATTCGTTGCGAAAGCAGGAAATCAATCACCGATTTCAGATTTTCTTCATCAATTTTGAAATAAGCGGCAAAATTAAGCGCCATTCCATTCACACAAACATCGCTTTGCGCAATGCTGTTGGCCGGATTGATGCCGCCATCTTCGCTTTTTTCTTCTTTAAAGGCCCTTTGAAGTGTTTGCTGAATGAGCAAATTGTCAGGGGCAATGTTCAGGTTCTTTAAATCCAGCAGGGTATAATGGGCTGAGATCCATTTTGGTTGATAATATCTTTCGCTCCAATAGCCATCTGGTTTGCGGGCTTTCAATAACTGAGCGCCCCAGCCTTCCTGTGCAATGCGCTTTTGTAGATCGGGCCTTTCTGTGCCCAGTAAATCGCGGTAAACCTGGTATTGAATGGCTACATCACCTTCGAGTAGCCAGTTGATGATAGGGTTGTTTTTCATTTTTGATTAAACCGATAAATGTACAACCTTATCCAAAAACCAAATGCTCCCTTTCCTTCACAAATTCAATGATTTGTTGTTTTACGATTTTTTCAGGAACTGCAGATATTTCATCCTTGGTTCGAACCGCAAAAGTTCCTGAAGCTTCATTACCGGAAACACCTGCAATTATCTTTAATTCAGTGATCAATGTATCAACTTCTTTCTCAGTATTCTGGATTCCGAAGCTTAGCCTGGTAATTCCCTGTAAGTTGAGAATGGGTACCACCTTTAATACGAAGCGTTGCATTTTCTCCTGAAATGGTGTGAACCCGGCCAGTTGTTTGATGATGAGGTGGGCGCAAAGACAACCGTAACGTACACCGATTCCTCCGCGCCGGGCAAGTTTACCGGCTACTTTTGACGACATTTTGTCTTTCAGATCAAAACCGATAACCCCGATTTTATGTGCAGGAAAATTTGACCTGTAAGGCAAAGAACCATGCAATTTCAATCCGGGAATGCCGGCCATTTCCAACATAGCCCTGGATGTCATTTTTTTCTCGTGCTCTTCGATGTGATCGTATCCGATGCGGTTCAGCAAAAGCAGTGCTTTGCCTAAAGCTGCAATTCCACCAGGGTTTTCTTCAGCCGAGGCATTGATAAGTTTCAATTCTTCATCGCCAAAGTGCAGCAATCCTTTACGGGCAATCAGCACACCGGTTCCAAACGGAGCATACACCTTGTGGGCTGAGAAAGCAAGATAATCAATACCGGATGCCTGCATGTCAATTTTTCGGTGGGCTACCAACTGGGCGGCATCTACAATAAGATGTGCACCGTAACGCTGCGCCAGTTCACCGATTGCCGGAAGCTTGTTGCAGGTTCCCAGCACATTTGAAGCACCGCTCACAGCAAGCAATTTTATTCTTTCTGAACCATGCTGGAATTCTGAATTATAAGAACGCAGCATGTTTTCCAGTTCACTCAGGTCAAACAAACCATCATTGCTTACAGGCAACCTTATAAGTTTATGTCCGGCAACCGTTCGCCAAGGCAGATCGTTTGACGAATGTTCAAGTATGGTAGTTAAAATTACCGGCTGAATGCCAGCATTGGTTTCATTGGAAAGGCTTTGAGCTGCCAGGTTTATGGATTCCGTGGCGTTTGAGGTAAACAGAATATCATAATCTGATAATGGCGCGCCCAGCTTCTCCGCACTAATTTGCCTGACTTTATCAATGATGGCCTTCCTGGTGTTTTCCGGTTGACGAACCGTTTGTCTGAAAGCATCCCAAACCGGTGTAAAGGTCGGTGTGCTGGCGCTGTTGTCGAAATTGATAAAAGCCTGCAAACCCTTTGTGGTCGGAACCAACACATTGCACCCAATAAGCTTTTTGCGAAGTTCATGGAGCAATCCGATCCCGTTGTAGGGCTTTAATTCGTCATCATACAAGATTTTTTCTGCATCCATTTCTTCAAAGTATATTTGCCTGAAAATATCCTTGCCCCACTTCTTCATCATCAGCAAGGCTTTGGCAAATGCAATAATGTTGATAATGGCGGGGGTTCCGGCTTCGAACCTGTCGGGAGCGTTGGCCCACATGGCCCAATCTTCACCGTAAAGTTTTGTGGTTCCTCCACCGGTCTCAATCGGGCTTCCAGCAGGCATTGCATTTTTTCTGATCGCCACAGCGGTCACACCCAGTTGTAATCCGAAATCATTGCTTCGCAGCGTTTTATAACTTCCCTGTTTCAACGATTTCATTAAAGTCGGTGCGCGCCGTGCCGTACAAAAAACCAGCATATAGCTGCGCCTATTCAAACCCATGAAATCAAGTACAATCTCTCTGGATTTATCATACAAATGTGTGCTGACTTTTGAGAAATGCCCGCTTCCCCGGTGCACATTCGAGTAGGTTTCAAGTGCGGTATACATAGAATCTTCGAGTTCCATGTATGCATTAACAATTTTTATATTTTCGGTTTGGTGTTGAGCCTTTGTTGTGTTGTTGCCCGTTTCGGCGGCAAATTCTTTTGTGATTGTAGTGGTTTTCATTTTTGAGATTATTTCTTTGGTGATTTCTTTTCAGGCTCGGGAATAAATTCAAAAGTAAAGACTTCATCAAGCGGAACATTGAATGTGTGTGCGATTCGAAAGGCAAGTTCCAGGGTTGGGAAGTATTTGCCGTTTTCAATGGCTACGATGGTTTGCCTCGAAACTCCTGTTTTGTCGGCAAGATCCTGTTGTGTCATTTCATCGGCAAAAAAGCGTAATTTCCGAATATTGTTGTTTATCAGGGCTTTTGTCATGTTACACTCCTTTCCTGTAAAAATAAAGCCTGGCGATCTCATTCACAACGCTTGCAATAAACCCTGAGGAAATGAGTACAACAAACATCATCCAGGGTTGCCAGCCCAACGACAGGCTGCCCATCGCAAGCATGAATCCGACGATAAAGATGTAATGAGAAATTTTGATGGCTTTCAGTTCAATGAGTTTGTCGCGTTCATCTTCAATCGGATCAATTTCATCTTTGCTGGTGGTGTGGATATAAATAGCAAACACAATCTGAATGATGATTTGGGTTCCAATGGCCACCGGAATGAGGATAAGGAATGATTTGCCCCAGAAGCTGAAATCGTTTAAAATATCAGGATTTCCGGCAATATACCTGCTGTAAACGTACCAGGCATAAAATACCATGATCAGTACTGAGCTGACCAGCGAAATGAGTATTCTTTTTTCTTTAACGTCCATAATTACCTCCTTTGTCTGTTATGTATTACACTGTGTCAATAATTAACGACGCAAAAGTAATTATGTTTTACATAATGACAAATATATTTGTCATTTATCTTGAACAACTTATTAACAGCAGGAAAAGACAGAATAAACAATTCTGCTAGCCGGACATACTAAAGCAGAATTTAATACAGTGGTTATGGAATGAGGCGGTAAACATTTACACAGACCGCTCAAGTATTTTCTTCATATTGCCTCCCTCTATCTGCACATGCACATCCATATCATTTAACATTCTGATATTCCTGTTTTTAAATAGCGTACGCGAAAGTAGTTTGAACCTCAGGTATGTAATATGCTTAAATGTAGAATGGGAACCGTGGTCTTCTATGATCATCTCGATTTCTTCAGTAATCAGGGATAGCGAAAAAGAAAATTTCATGGTTATTTTCTTT
Organism: Bacteroidales bacterium; assembly: GCA_014860575.1. Lineage (NCBI taxonomy): Bacteria > Pseudomonadati > Bacteroidota > Bacteroidia > Bacteroidales > Bacteroidales bacterium. Next base: position 23,482 of record JACZJK010000013.1, on the reverse strand, counting down.
CCGGCATTACACTCTGTAATTTTCCCTTTGTATTTTATTTTTTCGCCCATCATCATTTGTTCAGCATAGAAAGTTGATCCCATTTCAAAGGGTGCTCCTTTGGTCCATTGAAACAAAATATGGTCATCAGGGTGCCATGCCTTATAGTTTGTTTCGATATTGAGGAGAAACTCCCAGATTTTTTCCGGAGAGGCATTTACGTCTATTTCATGCATAAGCGTCATGTGCTTTTCAATTTTATTAATTACTTCCATACTGCAAATAATTTATTTTGTTGATCCAAAAAGACTAACATTACACAAATCCGGTAAAAGGGGCTGCACATATTGAGTTTATTTTTGAAAGCATAACTTCAATTTTCAATCAATGTTGATTTGTTACGTCTGCGCTTCACACCCCATACCACCGTAATCACTCCTACCGGCAAAAGCAGCAGCCCGCTGGGAAAGGTCATGGAATTCAAGGTTGCATTGTCCAAAATCAACCCCACGAATGCAACAATGGACAAAAATGCAGAAACCACATACAGCAGGCTGATGTAGCGGATCACGCCTTTTTGCGGGACAAAACGAGAAAACAAAACCAGCGTTCCAATCGCCCAGAAAAAATAACCCATTTGGTTCAGGAAATAAGCAATTGAAACCTCTGATCCAAAATACCAAAGCCCTAACTGATCGTACATTCCGGCTTCGAGCAATTTTGGAACCAGCACCAACTGCGAACCATAAGAAATACAGTTTAGCGCAACATATACGGCCAGGAAAACCATGCCCAGCCGAAGCAATACATTATCAGCAATATTCGCAATGGTAAGCTGTGCAGCCATCAGATAAATGAGAGCGGGACTGATAAGAAAGGCAAGAAAGAATTGCCATTTCATGTGGTTTGTATTTTCCGCAACCCATCTCAGTTGCTCTATTAATGTTCCAGAAGGTTGCGAAATGGCCATCAGCAGTGGCCACAAAATCAGAATCAGGGTAAAAATGATTCCGCTGATGATGAGGAAGTTGTTTGTTTTCATGGTTCAAAAGTAGAGATATGGAAGGATTGTTTTCAATTTATTCTTTACAATATACTGCAAATTTTCTTTGTTTCCCAGTTCCTAAGAAAAGCTCTTCAGGGAAAAGCCTGCCACGCCGAAGGTGGGTTGGCAGTTCGTACCAGGCAGCTGGCAATCAAATACATCGCTCCATTACTCCAACACTGCATTACTGCATCACAAATATTTGATCCTCTACCTACTGTTGTTAGCTTTGTATGTTAAGCGCCTAAACCCCTGTAATGTTGTACAGAACCTCTACCTCCACATTCCCCATAAGCATAGCCCAAACAGGGCAATAGGTTTGTTCAGATAGCTTTATGACCTTGTCGAGGTCTGCTTCCTTAATATCAGGCGATTGCAGGTTGATCTCAAGAAAAATCTTACTGAAACATGTTGGATGCTCCTCTCTGCGGATTCCTTTTGCGTTGATACCAAATCCTGTTATGGTTCTCTCCTTCCTGCGAAGAAAGACCAGCACAGTGCTTCCCACACATGAAGAGAGGCTCAGTAAGAGTAATTCTAGTGAGGTGAAACCAAGCCCATCACCCAGGGGCGCTGTGTAGTCAATGGATAAAGTTTCGCTTCCATCAGTCTTGCCGGTAAAATTCAATTTCTGGTTCACCAATACAATGGAAGTGTTAAGTTCTTTCGATTTGTCAGTTGTATTCATACGTAAATGCTTTGAGACAGATGATAGGATTTTATGAAGATTTCAGTACCCTGCCGGGAACGCTGTTGTTTTTCCAGTAAAACACAGGAACGGGAAAAAGTTCGTATACCGATTTTTCATATTGCTCATATGCTTCTCCGAAAGTTTTGTACAGTACGATCCGTTCGCCGTGAATGGAAAGTTTGAACCCAATGTAAAGAGCAAGTGCAACGGAGAATAGAATTCCCGAATGAAAAATCAAGGCGAAAGCAGGGATTATGAAAATAATCACCGATGCATAAATCGGGTTCCTGCAAAAAGCATAGGGCCCCCAGGTAATGAGCCGCCCTTTCATGAAGCCCCGAAGGAAGGTGATAGCGCTATAGGCCCAGAAACTGCTTCCAAGGAACAGCCAGAAGTAAGCAAATAGCTTTACTGAAGCCAAATCCAGAAACACGAGGTTCAAAAACTCAGGATAATGGTACATAACGCTTAAAGAAAGCACGATATAAGGCAGGCATATCAATGCGAGCCTCGGGCCTATTCCGCCTAAAGTCATTGTTGTTTTCATTGTTTTCCCGTTTTAAGTTAATTGTGGAGCAAAAGTGCAGAGGTGTATGGTCACAGGAAAATGCATTTCGGTAAAATGGCGAAAATTGTCAATGAAAAACGCTTTTTTGAGGTTGGATATAAATCTGTGCGAAAGCAGACGAAAACCAAAATTATTTTTACTCAATTTTAAACCGCCAGCTTCAGTTCCCTGGCTGCTTGCCGGGACGCAAACCCCGACCGCAGGGAGGGGATGGCGTCCCCGATTCAACCAGCGGGAGGAAATCCATCCCCCTGCGGCGGATTGCTTCCCTCCCGGATTCCTGGCTCAGGCCAATTTCTCCTGCTTCAAAATATTCTTAAACCGCGTAAGCGAAACATAACGGTCAGCCAACACTTTTCCATCACGCAAAAAATTAAAGACACCATAAAACGATGGGGCTTGTTGCGCTTCGGCAGCCGATTTGATCTCAGTAATAGTGATCCCCAATTGTTCTGCAATGCCTGCTTCCCTGATTTCCTCAATCAAACGCGCTACCCAGGGGCATTGCCGTGAATAAAGAATATTCAGGCCTGTGTAATTTTTAGCATTGCCGTTTACTCTATTGAAAGATGGCAATGCTGCTTCGCTAAATTGCTTAACCAATAGCATATTTCCCTGATTGTCGCCATCGGCCTGGCTGAATCCGTTTTTCAGGAATATCTCCGCTTCGGCCATAAAAGCATGCTGGCTGACCATCGCTGCTGCACCCGCCAGGTTTTGCTCTTTAGCGTCTTTCAGGCATTCGTCAATTAATTGGGAACCATGACCCTGGTTTTTGTTGTTGTTAGGATAAACATACAGGCAATGAATAAACATATAGTTTTTTGCTGAAACCGCACGCCAGGCAAATTCTCCGGGAACATACTCAATAAAACCGGCTGCCTTTTTCTGACCCTCGATATAGAGCAGCTTTATTTTCAAACCCTCTGAAAAGCGTTCTTTCAGCCAATCTATCTTGAGAGAGTAAGAAGGATGTTTGGGATTGATGAAGCAGATGATCCCGGGATGCTCTGACAGATTCTGCAGATTAACCGAAACGATTTCAGTGTTCATAAGCAGGCAGTATTTAATTTGTATTCTATCCGAATGAAGAAAACGATGGTTGTAAACTCCTGAATGCAAACATAAGACGAAATTGTATGAAGCACAATGCAAGCAGCAAAAATTTGCAGCCCCCGTCCGATCGCTCCCAGCAGTCTGACGGATAAAGAACTGAATCTTCTTAGCAAAATTGAGTCCACTCCGAAAGGTCAATATGCCCCTAAATTACTCACTTCGTTCGTTAGATCGCTTCGCTAAGTTCCCTAAAGGGGATTTTCACAAATTGCTGGTTTTTATCGTTTTCCCTTTAGGGGTCAGGGGCTAAAAACGATAAAAACCAGCAATTTGTGACTTTTCAGAATGGACTCAAAATTTAAGGTTAAGTTATGCTTCTGAGCCCCCGTCCGATCGCTCCCGGTGCTCTTATGGATAAAGCCCCGATTGGTTCTTAGCAGACGATAATAATCGCTTTGATCTGAAGCTGTAAAGGCCTGCTCAGCAGAGTGGGCGTTCAAACATGAATTAATCCGGAATGATTTTCTTGTGTTGCCGTAACAAAGCGTTCAGGAATCTGTTTAGTTTTACAAAAAATACAAAAATGAAGCGAGCAATTTTTCCCATTATTATTCTGCTGATAGCTTTCACAGCAGCCAGCGCCCAAACTGGGCTTACGGCAACAGGAACAGTATTTCATGATTTAAACGCAAACGGCATCCGCGACAATGGCGAACCCGGCATTGCAGATGTAGCGGTTTCCAATGGAAATGATGTGGTTCTGACCGGAAAAAACGGTAAGTACACACTTGATGTTAATGATGATGCCATCATCTTTGTGATCAAACCAGGCAACTATAATTACCTTGTGAATGGGAACAATCTCCCGCAGTTTTACTACATACACAAACCCAAAGGTTCGCCTGAACTGGATTACCGGGGAGTTGACCCTAGCGGCCCTTTGCCTGCATCGGTGGATTTCGGTTTAGTGACTGGCAGCGAATCCGATGAATTCAGCATGCTTGTTTTTTCTGATCCACAAACCTATACCGAAGAACAGATCCGCTATTATAACAATGGCATTGTTGAAGAACTTGCTGTTGTTCAGGGTCATGCGTTCGGAATAACGCTGGGTGATATTGTGGGTGATAACCTGGATTTTTATGAACCCATTAACCGGGCAACTTCACGGATAGGTTTGCCGTGGTTTCATGTTTTTGGGAACCATGACATGAATTTTGATGCCGGAATCCAGCAACATGCTGACGAAACTTTCGAGCGCGTTTTCGGACCTGCCACGTATGCCTTTAATCATGGCAAAGTGCATTTCATCGTACTTGATGATGTGATTTATCCCAATGAAATTACTGATCATTCTTATGTTGGCGGGTTAAGGGAAGAGCACTTCCGGTTTATCGAAAACAGCCTGCGGTTCGTACCAAAGGAAAACCTTGTTGTACTGGCCATGCATATTCCGCTCTTCAACGAAGCGCCCTGGAGCGAAACCTTTTTAAATTCTCACAGAGACAGGCTTTTTAATTTGCTACGGAACCACCCATTCACACTCTCGTTATCGGGTCACACCCATATTCAACGCCACTATTACTTTGATAAAGACGATGGCTGGAAGAATGAAAATCCGCATCACCATTACAATGTGGGCACTACATCGGGCGACTGGTGGTCAGGTGAATACCGTAAAAACGGAACACCTGATGCCACCATGCGCGACGGAACACCGCAGGGTTATAATATCCTGCATTTCAAAGGAAATTCATACGCGTATGATTACAAAGTAGTCGCGCAGGCTGAAGACTATAAAATGCGTATTTACGGACCCAAAAAAGTACCCCGCAATCAACGTTATTTCAAAGGTGAAGTCTTTGTAAATTTCTTTCAGGGAAGCGAAAAAGATACGGTTCAGTACAAGGTGAATGATGGCGAATGGCGAACCATGCAATATGTCATTGAACAGGACCCGCATATCAGCGCCATGCGATACACCTGGGATCATGCCGAAACTTTGCCAAAAGGAAGCAGGCCATCCAATCCGGTGAACTGTTACCATCTCTGGAAGGCAAGGATTCCCACAAACGTGCCTGCCGGTGCGAACACAATACACATCAGGGTAAAAGACAAATTGGGACGGATCTATGAGGATAGTTGGAAATATGAAGCGGTGGAAGAGGAGTAACCAAGTTTAAAGTTCCGGGTTCAAGGTTCAAAGTTGGGTGGGCTATGATAAGTTATTACGCCCCTATTAATAGTCTCTTAGAGGCGTTTCACAATTTGATGGGTTTTAATGTTTTAGTTCCCAAATTTATGGCTACAACGATTCCTTCATCAGAGATCGTGTGTCGAACATTGCGGCGGATGAATCCTATATACTGGATAGATCAATTATTCATAATATGCCGGAATATCTGACTTCTGACCCAAAGCTTGAGATCAGTCATTTGGACCAAACCATCCCGATTTCTTTTATAATGCTCGAAGAAAAGGGAGATGAATCGGTAGATGATCTGAACCAGGCCATAGCATTTCATCTGCACTGGTTCGGAATCACGCTAAGAAGTCTTCTTTTATCTGTGATGGAAGAAACAGAACTAATTCCACATTCAAAACCTGAGCCCTACATCCTGGCCTGCAACAGCGACCCAAGTTTTTTTCTTATAGCCAATCAACCTTGATGAAGAATTAATTGATATTTTTAGCCAACCTATTTCAGGACAATACATTTGCATACATCCTGTTAAGAACCGCAAGATTCGGGTTTCCCAGCAACAGAAACTTTCAGACCTTTGCCAGCAATAAAAATGATAGCTAATAAAAATGTCCGAAACAAACCAAACCTATCACTACAACAAAATGGCGGAGGCCATTACTTATCTGGATGAAAACTTCAGGGAGCAGCCATCATTGGATGCCATAGCAGAACATATTCACTTAAGCCCGTTTCATTTTCAACGCTTGTTTAAAGAGTGGGTGGGTATCAGCCCAAAGAAGTATTTGCAGTTTATCAGCGCAAACTACGCAAAGGGCCTGCTCAGAAGCAAAGAAACAAACTTGTTTGATACAGCTTTTCAAACCGGTTTATCAGGCACAGGCAGGCTGCACGATCTGTTTATAAGATTGGAAGGAATGACTCCCGGTGAATACAAAAATGGTGGTGAAAACCTGAGCATCAATTATAGCTTTACGGAGAGTCCTTTTGGAAATGTAATCGTGGCTTCTACTGAAAAAGGAATTTGTCACCTGGATTTTGTTGAAGAGAGTGAAAGTGCATTAATGGATTTGCAGTCTCAATTCCCAAATGCAACATACCGGCAACAATCAGATAAAATCCAGCAAAGCACGCTATGCATTTTCCAGAACGATTGGAGCAATCTTAATGAAATCAAATTGCATTTAAAAGGAACAGCATTTCAGCTAAAGGTCTGGCAAGCCTTGCTGTCAATTCCTTATGGTAGCTTAACAACCTATGGGGATCTTTCCAAAAAGATTGATTGCCCAAAGGCGCCCAGGGCAGTAGGAACAGCCATTGGAAGCAACCCTGTAGCTTACCTGATCCCATGCCACAGGGTGATTCAACAATCCGGAAATATTGGTGGATATCGGTGGAACCCAATCAGAAAAAAGATTATGATTTGGTGGGAAGCGGCAGAATTGGAATTGAGTGATAATCCTTTTCAGCATGCTTTATAGAATCTGACCTGGAAAATGCTCAACACCATTGAAGGACTTTTCAACGCAGAGGCCTGGTATTTCCAGGCATGGACTTACTATAAAATTTGAACTTTTAAACTGTTTAGCAGTTTACAAAAGTGAGTTTCGCATTCCCTGAAACAGATGAAGCACAAAAACAAAACATAAATACATTTATAATATGACAACACAATCAAAGAACCCATTTACCTGGGTAGAAATTTATGTAGAAGATATGAGCAGGGCCCAAAAATTCTACGAAACAGTGCTACAAATTAAAATGATTCCGATGCAAACACCTGGGGAATTTAATGATTTGGAAATGTTGAGTTTCCCCTGGGCTGAGGGTGAAACAAATATCAGCGGAGCATTGTGCAAAACCAGGGAAATGAAACCTGGAACCGGTGGAACGCTGGTGTATTTTACTTGTGAAGATTGCGCGACCGAGACTTCAAGGGTTGTGGACGCCGGCGGACAAGTATTGCAACAAAAATTTCAAATTGGTGAGCACGGATTTTGCTCCATTGTTATGGACTCAGAAGGCAATACAATTGGCTTACATTCAATGAAATAGCAGCCTACAACAATAGAGAAAAGCAAAATTGTAAACACAGCCTCTAACCGCAAGTGGCGGTTCAGTGGTGAAGAAAACCGGCTGCAGAAGTTGATTTTTATTTGGCTGTAAAAGAGTAGGCAATGGGAAATTTAGTATTGAAAACAAATCCAAAATTCAATGCGGTTCTTGCAAACTATCCTGACACGGTTCGCAGTAAAATGCAAGTTTTAATAGAATTGGTGATAGAAACGGCCGAGGAAACAGAAAGCATTGACCAACTCGAAGAAACATTGAAATGGGGCGAACCCGGTTTTGTAACCAAATACGGAAGTAACCTGCGAATGGACTGGAAAGAAAAAGCGCTGAAGCAATATGCAATGTATTTCCAGTGTTCGAGCCGCCTGGTTGAAACGTTTAGAAATGTATTCGGCCCTAAATTTCAATACGAGGGAAACCGGGCTCTCGTGTTTCAGTTAGACCAAAAGCTCTATTGAGGAATTGAAAAAGTGCATAATAGCCACTTTGACTTATCAGAAGGTAAAACACCTGATCACATTAGGGATCTGACAAAATGTAAGTGGCCAATCGAGTTGGCTGCCCCTTTAGCGTTTGGTTGATATGAGAGCATAAGCTTACCATAAATCCTATCTTTTAAACTGCAATAAAGGACCTCTGAAACAGTTAATACTGTAAACCTGAAGCCCGTGAAAAACAAAAGACTGATCATCATTCTGACTGTAGCAGCGATTCTGTTGCTCATTCCATTCATTGCAATGCAATTTACCACCGAAGTAAATTGGGAAGCTAATGACTTTATAATCATGGGCGTTCTGTTGTTCGGAACCGGCTTGCTCTGTGAACTTGTGATGAGAAAAGTACATCGCGTTAAACACAGGGTTCTGATTTGTGGAGTAATTTTGCTTGCCTTTTTGCTAGTTTGGGCTGAACTGGCTGTTGGAATATTCGGGACAGCATTTACAGGCTCATAAGAATCGTTGAAGAATAATACATAACTGCCATACGGTGGTAACATCAACAAATCTTACCAATCGCCTAATCTTTGCTCTGTTTTTCAATGATTGTACGAAGAGCAATGATTTCTGATTTCAATTCCTCTATTTCCTTCGATCCGGCAATCGGGGCGTCTTTTTCCTCGGCATCACGCCCGATGAAATAGGTGGCAAAAGTAGCAGTGAAATATCCAAAAATGCTAAATCCGAAAACGGCAATTAAAAAGCCTAATCCGCGTCCTTCAGGCGTTATGGGATTAAATTCGTTGCCGGCCGTTATCACCCGCATTGCGGTCCAATAGAGTGCAAGCCAATAATTGGTAAAGCCAGGGGTCGGATTTTCAAAAGCATACATTCCGGCGGCTCCGGCAAGGATTACAATCAAAGTAGTAATCATGACATAGCCAAAGGCACGCCGCTGCATGGTTTTGCCAAGGCTGCGCAGGCTTCTGTTAAGCGACGATACGATCCGCACAAGCCTTATCCCCCGCAGGCCGCGTAAAAGTCTGACAAAGCGAAGAACCCGAAATACACGCAATGCAGGAATAAACAGTGAAATGGCTGTTAGCCAGTTTTTTTTAAGAAATGAGCGTTTTTCAGGGGCTAGTGAAATCTTTATAATGAAATCAATGATAAAGATACCCCAGATACCATAGCTTATATATTCAAGCATCTTGTTGATTCCCCAGATCAACTCAACCACAAGCAGCACAAGCCAAACAAATCCCAGGAGAACCATCGGCCCTTCAAGAACTTGTTCTACCGATCTGAGCAGTCTTTTCCGTTCATTTACTATTTCACTTTTCATACGCACGATTTCAGAACCCACCTCAGAGAATTCAAATACTATTCCTGCAATTTGGTTTCAGATTGCATCTCTTCATTGACCAATATTATCATCTATTAAACAAATCTGATAAGGCGATTGATTGAACCATTTCATTTTGGCAGAATTTGAAGCATCTGTCTTAAATCACGAATTTTTAACAGAAAGCAAAAACAGACTTATATCAAGATGGTAAAAACGGAGAGTGCTTTCTGTTTTTGAATGCATGCCACAAAACAACCAACATTAATATTCCTGCGCCAATAAGTGCTGCAATGGCTATATCCGAATAAACATTCCAATGACGGACAGCAATGGCTATGAATGCCCAAATACCTACCACGGCCGATTCCCTGAGGTTTCGTGAAAACACCAGCCACAGATAAATTATGGATGCGATGCCAATCATAATGATCGTCCACATGCTTTCACTCAGAAAACCACCCTGCCAGTTTAAACTTACCAGAAACGCAGCCACATTGGAAACAGAAGCCACAATAATCCATCCCAGGTAAAGTGCAGCGGGCCACCAGATGAAGATGATTGTCCGTTTAGGTGCATCCCATATTTCAAGACGAAGACGCACGGTCAATACAATCAATGAAACCAACAACATGAAAATCAAAAGCACTGAAATTCCTATTGCTTCATTTAACCAGGCTACGATCCATAAACCATTGGCAATATTTGCAACGGAGAGCCAGAGACCAGTTTGTTTGATTTCTGATTCTTGTTTTAATATGTAGTAGCTGTACCATTGATAACAAACAAACATTATCAGGAACAAATATATCAGACCCCAGATGGCGAATGCATAACCATCCGGCGCAATCAGCGTGTTGTATTGCTTACTAACAGCTCCAACGGTTTTTCCATCAAAAACAGCAGCACCTGAAAGGCCGTTCATAATCAGTGCAAAAAGCAGTGATAGGGAGTTTAATAATAGGAGTGAAATGGGTTTTTTCATCATAAACTTAGGGAATTATTGTGCCTGCCTGTAAGTATGCTGGTTTCCGATAAGAAGTAAGTCGAATATAACATCTATAACTTTAGACAGAACACATTTGTAATCAGAATGTTTAACAACTATCCATCCTATTCATTCCACAGATAAATACCAGGTTAGATAGAGGATGTAGTTGAAACAGTTTTGGGTTTGTATGGCGTTTTCAATGGTTGGTGATGAGAACCAAAATTGGAAACAAAGCTTATCACCCCCACGTTAATAGAATGCTTATTAAAATACAGCATGGAAAATATTTGGTTTAACAATTGGGAAAGCAAATTCAGAACGAGTCACTTGTCTCTTGTTTCTAGTTTCTAGCGTCTTTAGACATGGAACTTTGAACTTCTCCCGGTGTAGTGATTTTACTATACAACTGTGGCTAATAATCCCCAAGTACGGATGACAAATATCCAAATGTGCAAGAAAACATTGTTTTTTTGAAATGAGTACTCGCCGATGATACTTATGTTGTTTTTGCTATAGGTATAGCATTGTGCAGGTGTTGACCCGATAAAATGGAATTTGAATCCACTACAGAGAATCCTGTTCAATAGTGACTCTTTCTATTCTTTAATGAATTAGCATTATGCAAGTTGAGCAAATTACCCTGACTTAACTTTGTTAGTTATTATCAATTTTTGTGATCGCACAGGAAACGGTTCGTTGATTACTTAGAACACATTGTGCACACAAAATCCTTTCAGGCAAAAAAGCACGATTACATTTGGAACACTTTTAGGAGTTGATAAAATAAACTGCATTTTATGACTACTGAAAAAAACACTACTAAATCTCGTTTCCGGTTTAAACACTTACCTTCTCTGATAAAAGAAACTGCAATTAACTGGAACAAAGATGATCCCTTTCGTATGAGTGCGGTTGTTGCATATTACGCCCTGTTGTCACTACCCGGACTTCTGGTGATCATATTCACCATGCTAAACTATTTTTGGGGAGCCGAAATAGTTGAAGGAGAAGTGTATGGCCAGATAGAATCGGCTATGGGGGCTTCTACAGCAGAATCTATCGAGGGAATTTTTAAAAAGGCGAGTGAGTCCCAAACAAATTGGTTGTCAGCAGTTATTGGGATTGCCGGACTTATATTTGGAGCAACAGGTGTTTTTTATCACCTTCAGATTTCCATTAACCGTATCTGGGATGTTAAATCTGATCCCAAAAGCGGAATTTTGAGATACCTTATTGATCGAACCAAAAGTTTTGGCTTTGTATTGATCATAGGATTTTTGTTGCTTGTAAGTTTTGTTATATCCTCTATCCTTACAGCAATGCAAGGCTATCTGGCCAACTGGCTTCCTGATGTAGCTGTATATTTTGTGTTAATTGGCGAATTCTTGATTTCCGTGGCTGTAGTCACAGTATTGTTTGCCCTGATATTTAAGTATTTGCCCGATATGAAAATAGCCTGGAGAAGCGTATGGGTTGGAGCATTTATTACGGCGATACTGTTTGCAATGGGCAAGGAAATACTCAGTTTTTATTTTGGGTATTCAAGTCCGGGAAATGTTTACGGAGCCGCTGGTTCGGTAATAATTATTTTGTCGTGGGTAACGTATAGTTGTCTGATCCTGTTTTTTGGAGCCGAGTTTACATGGGTATATACCAAACGCTATGGCTATAAAATGAGACCCAAAAGTCACGCTGTTATCGTCACTCAATAAATTGCCGTTGATGATGTTAGCGAGACTTCTGATGTGTTCAGAAAATGCTGGATTTTTAGTTTATTCTCCCGCACTTAATATGATGTTGAGTGGATCAATGTAATAGACAAAAACTAAGAAAATGAAACAATGTAAAAGCAGTTTAATATTACATGTTTACGAGCAAAAACTTCAGGACATGGGGAAGTACGGTAACAGCGATTAAGAGGTTCCCACATGCAAAATTGCGGGTAGAAGAAAATCCCCGCCTGAAACTTCGAAAGGCAATTGTTAAAGAGGTTGCTGGAGTTTTAAACAACACCGTGAGTGTTTGCGAAAAATACTATATACATCCTGAGGTGCTGGATGCCCTGGATAATATTCGATTTTCACCGAAAAGGTATAAGCTGGAAGATAAACCGGAAGCGTTTGATTTTGAGGAAAAAGTCGTTCTGGCCATCATTGATTAGCCTTTGAGTAACTAAGACTTCTTTGAACGCATCATAACCAGGCCAATAATTAACAGTATAACACTGATTATAACAGGAGTCCAGTTTGCCGAACTTACAGCAATATCTAAACCAAGGATGCTAAATGACTCCGAATCATTAATGGCCTGAATACCAAAAACAAGAGTTCCAACAATTCCTAAAATCAGAATAATAATTCCTGCGATTCTCATAATAATTTATTTTTAAATGTTTACCCAATTGAATGTAATGTATTAACGGATTAGTAATACAAAAGTTTTTTGTTTCTGAATTGATACCGCCATCCACTTTGCCTTTTATTCACTGCTCACCTCATTAATTTCAACTCTGACCGCAAAATCTTTAGGCTTTATAGTATGTGAATACATTTCCGCATATTGTTGGGTAATTTCCGCACCAAAGAAGAATATCAGCGAAGAATAAAACACCCATAACAGAATCACCACCAATGATCCGGCGGCTCCATATATTGAACTGATATTCGTACTACCAATGCCGAAACTGATCAGGGCCTTTCCAATTATAAACAAAAACGTTGTTATCAATGCCCCAATCCAGGTTACCCTCCATTTAATATGAACATCAGGCAAAAAGCGATAGATCATCGCAAAAATTACCCAAATAATGCCAAAGGACAGAATAAAATTACCCGCCTCAATTAACAAAATGGTGAAGTCGGGGAAGCGATCGTGCATAAAATCCTGAAACAGCGATAAAGCCGCATCAATAATTAGCGACACCAGCATAATGAAACCCAGGCTCAGTATCAGCCCGAAAGATATAAGCCTGTCGTAGAGAGTTTTTAGAAAATTGTGTTTTGGTTTTGCACGTATGCCCCAAATATCATTGAGCGACTTTTGAAGCACGGTGAAAAAAGTGGTAGATATAAAAATGAAGATGACAAATCCGACAATGGTCGCAATAATATTAGTTCGTTTGTTCTGGAAATTTTCAACAATACTCTGGATATACTCAGTGCTTTGATTCCCTAAAAAGCTATTTATTTCATCAAAAAGTTTTGCCTGAATTTGTTCCTGCCCGAGTAAAAGCCCTGCAACTGACACTATAATAATTATTAAAGGAGCCATTGCAAAAACAGCAAAGAACGCTGTAGTACCTGCCAGCTGTACCGGATTATCCTTCCTGTATTTTCTTGCTGCAAGCTTTAATAATCTTAACACCTGCCTGAGATTTTCCTTCATAGCCATTCAATCTTTTCGCCGGGAGATTCAAATAAGATGCCAGTAATTCAATGGCCCGAACCAATTCATCTCGACATTACGAGGCACTATTAAGCGCTCGTGCTGAACCTGTCAGTCTCAGGTTACTTCAATTTATATGCATTCTCAAGGCAAAAATGACCTCAGCTGAAAGTTCAAATAAATATGTAATGTGTAATTACAGACAACACAATGAAAATCACGAAATTGTTCTTATCCGGATATCAGGTTGGGTCAGAATTTTAATAATAATTCTCTGTTTATAACATAGCTTTCGGGAATTAAGATTTTCATTTTGGTTCAAATGTTGTATTTCAGGTGATTTACCCGGCTTAACTGAAAACAATCTTCAGGCTGGGTGAATGAAACCATTTTTTTAACTTAAAACCAATGAATTATGTTACGATGGATTATAACTTTTCTGGTGATTGCATTGATTGCAGCATTATTCGGTTTTGGTGGTATAGCCGCCGGAGCGGCATCAATTGCTAAAATTCTATTTTTTATCTTCCTTGCATTACTCATTATCAGCATTATAGCTGGAGCAGTGAGAGGATTTAAATAAAGAGAGAATTTTGTAGAAATATCTATCCGGAGCCTATTAATGGATCGCATGATTTAATATCGTGTGATCCATTTTTTTTCCCTGGTGACTGGGCAATAGAAAGAAAGATGTAGAGAAATATACTCATTTAGTTCATCCTGGCCCGGAAACTTTTTCCACATTGATTATGGTTTCAAGGCAAACCTTCTGAGATATCAGATATCACCAGCATACTCTCCCTGGTTAATCGAACTTAAATTAGATTAGTTAGTTTTATTAACGACGCATTAAATTTAAGAGAAATGAAACGAATATTAACAGCAATACTTGTAACGTTTTTAATGTCTTCGTGTGCGAATTCTCAAAATCAAGATGCCCGTAGGCTGGTTGGCGGCTGCGAGGGCTGTGAAGCAATTTTTGAATATGGTGACAGGAAGTTAACAACTACAGATACTTTACCCGACTTTCACAAGCGAGGGATTAAAATAAAAGTTGAAGGAACAATTTACCTGAACGATGGAAAAACTCCTGCTGAAAATGTCATTCTTTATGCATATCACACAAATCTGGAAGGATATTATGCTCAGGAAGAAGATGCAAAAGGCTGGTGTAGAAGGCACGGTTATAACAGGGGCTGGGTCAAAACGGATGAAAATGGATACTATGCGTTTTAAACCCTGAAACCTGTTCCATACCCCGACATGTCTGAACCTGCCCATATCCATGCTACGATTCTTGAGCCGGATGGAAAATATTACTGGCTCAGTGATTACTATTTTGAAGGAGATAGCCTGCTATCAAACGAAGAAATTAACCCCCACTCACCCAGAGGAGGTACATCAGGACTGCTAACTTGGAGCAAGAAAGGAGATGTTTTGGTTGGAACCAGGGATATCGTTTTAGGTCAGAATATTCCTGACTACAAATAAAGCATTCATTATATTATCCCATCAACAATTCTCTTTGTTTTTATTCGCACTCATTTCGCTAAGTTAACGAACAGCGATTTCAGAAGTGCCCTCCTAACTTCGAAAATCTTAATTCCCTGTCCACCCAATTGTTGCTAATGCCTTTGCAGGCGGGTTAATCCCTGTTATGCGTGCTTACAGATTATCGGAACAAGTTAAGCATCACTCACTTCGTGTACACAACATTGGGTTTTTGATGGTTATTCCTGTATTCTGATATACAACAGATTCGGTAAATCTTAATAGGAAGTAGCACGCAAATCCCAAAACTATTTTATTATAAATGTAAGAATTATGTAAATAAAGCTCAAAATTATGTAACGCTTTACAGATCAGATATAATCATTTTTGTAACGTATTAGTCCTGAAAAAAATAAAATCTGGCGTTTCTCAGGATTGGTTGCCGTGAAAGTTTTGCAATCCTTTCAACAGAGCGGGTTTTGAACGAAAAAGCAGAACGAAAAAATAATCTGACTATCAAATTTGAATACTATGAAAACATTTAATCAAAACGATGCTAAGCGAATAGGGAAAGATCTCCATGTCAACTGGAAGGAAATTAATCTGAGCGAGTTTACAAGAGGGCTAAATGTTGAACTTGAGCATGGATCAAAAGATCCGCAAACCAATGTCACCAATAATGACGGGAAATTGACCGGAGAAATAGCATGGGCTCATTTAAAGGAGTTTCCTGATTATTATACCAGGCTTGCCAAAATGGAAGAAGAGGCTAAAGCGCATTTTAAAAAGCCTGAATGAAAACAGCATTTGTGAACGATTTATATGGAGAGCTATTGTCAGGTTAAAGAGCTTTGAAAATTAGGCGGTGCTTGTTTACCTAGTATTGTAATTTTCATAATTATCTGGCGCGTGCCTGGGCAATGCAGTTAATTTGATTCTCAGAACTAACAAAAATAATGGATTCAGGTATTATTATAGTTTTGATCATCCTGAGTGTAACAGTAGTAATGCTGGTACTAGATGTAGTCCGCATTGATATTGTTGCCATTGGCTGTATGCTGGCGTTGGGGTGGACCGGAATTTTAAATCCGCAGGAAATGTTTTCGGGGTTTTCAAGTAATGCCGTCATTGCCATGCTAAGCGTGATGATTCTGGGACGGGGCATTGCCCGCACAGGTATTATGGACAAATTTTCAAAATTTATTATCAGCAAGGCCGGCAATCGCAAACGTAACCTTGTCGGTTTGCTTTCTATCTCAGCGGGTATTTTGTCGGGTTTAATTCAAAATATTGGCGCAGCTGCACTCTTTCTGCCCGGAATTATGCAAGTTTCGCGGCGTACGAAGATTCCCGCATCATCGCTTATTATGCCGATTGGTTTTGCAGCCATACTAGGTGGAACACTTACCATGGTTGGCTCGGGGCCGCTTATCTTGGTAAATGACCTGTTAAGAAATGAAGGCCATGAAGCATACAACTTATTTAGCGTAACTCCTATTGGAATTGCACTGTTGTTCTCAGGCATTGGTTATTTTTTGCTGTTCGGAAGTAAAATTTTACCTAAGAAAAAAGTTGACGAAAAAGAGAAAACAGAGCAGGAAAAGCTGGTTGAGAAACTTGATCTACCACACAACATCAAGCTGCTAAGCATAACGAGTAGAAGCTCACTTGCTGGAAAAACAACAGAGGAGTCAGGTGTTTGGAAAACCTATCATGTCAATCTGTTAGGTGTAGGAAAGGGGGATGATGTGGTTTACGCTCCCTGGCGTGAAACCAAATTTGAGAATGGGCAGACGCTTGCTGTTTTGGGTTCTGACGAGAAAATTGAGCAGTTTTCAAAAGACTTTCAGCTTGAAGATCTCTCAGCGTCTCGCTTTTTCTCTGATGATTTGAACCCCGATGTTAGCGGTTTTGCCGAAGTAATTATTCCTCCGGGTTCAGAACTCGCCGGGAAATGCATAAGAGAATATTCTTTAAGAAAGCGCTACGCAGTTGAGCCACTTATACTATTCAACAATGGCGAAAGAGTGGAAGGAGATTTTTCGGATGTGGAAATCAGTGCTGGCGACACCCTCATTGTTTACGGCAGTTGGGTCAAAATTAAAGAAATGAAAGAAAGTGCTGATTTTGTTGTGCTCACCGGCTTTAATGTGGATAAAAAGGATAAGTCGAAGACATGGCAGGCAGTTGGCTGCTTTGTTTTTGCCATTACCCTTGCAATGGTTGGCTTTCCTATTTCAATGGCTTTTCTTACCGGAGCACTTTGTTTGGTTCTTACACGTGTACTGAAAATCGGAGAAGCTTATGAGGCTATTGAATGGAAAGTGGTGTTTCTGCTGGCAGGATTAATTCCATTGGGTGTGGCCATGCAAAAAACCGGCGCTGCCATGTTCCTTGCCGAATCAATCATGAGTGTAGTTATTGATTTACACCCTGCTTTCATCGTACTGATGGTTGGGGTGTTGTCAACTGTTTTTTCATTGTTTATGTCGAATGTAGGAGCAATCGTAGTGCTGGCGCCACTGGTTATAGGTATGGCAGGTATTGCTAAAATGGACCCAAGACCACTTGTACTTATGGCAGCTGTTTGTGCAGCAAACTCATTTATACTGCCCACACATCAGGTGAACGCTTTTCTCATGTCGTCGGGTGGGTATCGCAATGCTGATTATTTAAAAGCCGGTAGTGGAATGACCATCCTTTTCCTGACAATTACAGTTTCACTATTCTATTTTTTTATCATCTAATCAAACAAAATATTATAATAACCTGTAAAAACAAATACTATGCTGATTAAACATTTTTTTATCAACAAGATTGCGCACAGTTCATACATTCTGGCCGGATCAGATGTTTGTGCAGTTATTGACCCACAACGCGACATTGATGTTTACATAGATGAGGCGCGTTCGCTGGGAGTAGTAATCACCCATATCCTGCAAACCCATCTGCACGCCGATTTTGTTTCGGGGCATATGGACCTCGCAGAGAAAACAGGGGCTAAAATCTATGTGGCCAAATCGGCCAAATGCTCTTTTGATCATGTGGCGTTAAGCGAGGGTGACACCATAGAGATAGAAGACATCGTTATTAAAGTGCTGGAAACTCCCGGCCACACGCCTGAGCATCTGTGCTTTGTGGTGGTAGATACAACTCGCGGCGAAGACCCTGTATGTGCCTTTGTGGGCGACACCCTGTTTGTTGGCGATGTAGGGCGTCCCGACCTTTTCCCCGATATGGCCGAAGAACTTGCCGGTAAATTGTACCACAGCCTGTTTGATAAGATTTTAAAACTTCCCGACTTCTGCGAAGTACTGCCTGCTCATGGTGCCGGGTCCCTTTGCGGAAGGGCAATGGGTGCTAAATGGCGCTCAACCATCGGATATGAAAGAAAATACAACGAAGTATTGCAAATCAGGGATAAGGAGGAGTTCATCAGGTCGCTTACAACAGATATGCCCGTTGCCCCTGACCACTTCAGCCGTTGCAGCGAAATTAACAGAAGAGGGCCTGTACTGGTTTCAGAGCTACCCCGCATGAAAGAGCTTAATGCGGAAGCCTTCAAAGAAATGATTGATAAAGAAAAAATTGCGATTGTTGATACCCGCAGCTACCTTGCCTTTGGCAGCCAGCATATTCCCGGTTCGTGGAGCCTCGACATCAATGGTAACCTGCCCACATTTGCCGGATGGGTTCTGCCACTTAAAAAAGACTTGCTGGTGGTATCAGACAGTTTTGAAGAAGCTGAAGAAACCAATGTCTGGCTCAGGCATGTTGGTCAGGATCGTGTAGTGGGTTATCTGGATGGCGGTATGGCTGGGTGGGCAGTAAAAGGATATATAACCAACCATATTACCGTAATTTCAGCGGAAGATTTGCACGATAAAATGAATGGCTCGTCAAAATTTGTATTACTCGATGTGAGAGCCTCACAGGAGTTTGAAGACAGCCATATTGAAGGTGCCATTAATATTCCTGTGGCCGATTTGCGTGAAAAGCACACTGAACTAAAAAAGGAGGATGCCATTATTCTGATTTGCAGTTCGGGGAATCGAAGTAGCTTGGGAGTGAGTATTTTGGGGCAACACGGGTTTACCAACCTTTACAATGTTGCGGGAGGCGTGACTGGATATAGCGCAGCCGGATATACCAAACAGTGCAATGTTTGTCAGGTTCCACACGGCTCAAGGTTTTATTCAATGATAGATGAAGTGAAAACACATTTCAAACAATAAAATATGGAAACACTTACTTCGGTTCTTTCAGATACCTACTGGTCGCCCTATGTAGTTGGCGCAGGCATTGGGATTTTGAGCTGGCTAAGTTTTTTAATATCGGGCAAACCCATTGCCACTTCCACCACTTTTGCCCGTACCGGGGGTATGCTTGAAAATATTATTACAGGAGGAAAAGCAGATCAAAGGCCCTACTATAAAAAGATTAAACTCAAGTTAAACTGGCAGTGGATGCTGGTTATAGGGGTTGTTTTAGGGTCATTCTTGTCAGCCATCATCTCAGGCGATTTTCAGGTGGGTGTGTGGGTGCCATCTCTCTGGGATTCTGCTTTTGGCGATAGCGCAGTCCTAAGGGTCCTTGTTGCTGTGGCCGGGGGTGCTATTCTAGGCTTCGGTGCGCGCTTTGCCGGTGGATGCACCAGTGGGCACGGTATTAGTGGCACACTCCAACTTGCCGTTTCGAGTCGGGTTTCGGCCATCTTCTTTTTTGTAGGCGGAATTATCGCTGCCCATATCATTTATTATGTAATTGCATAACTCAAACCAGGTTATTATGAATTCAAAAATGCAAGTTTCAGAAACAACCCAAGAGGCAAAGGAAATAGCAGAAGTTGAAGATAGAAGACCCTTATTCTTTGGTTTAGGTTTTGGTATCCTGTTCGGCTTTCTGCTGCATAAGGGCGGAGCTACCAAATACGATGTGATTGTAGGCCAATTGCTGCTCACCGACTTTACAGTTTTGCAAATTATGCTTTCGGCAGTTGTTGTAGGTATGATTGGGGTATATTTTATGAAATCGCTGGGCTGGATCAGGCTGTCGCTGAAGAGTGGCTCTGTGGGCAAAAATGTGCTTGGCGCCCTTATTTTTGGGGTGGGTTTTGCCGTGCTTGGCTATTGCCCCGGAACTATTGCCGGTGCCATTGGAAACGGGTATCTGGATGCCATAGTTGGTGGACTGGCCGGTATAATTCTGGGCACCTGGATTTTTGCTGTTATGTACCCCAAACTAAAAGATGGTATCTTGAAAAAAGGAGATTTCGGCAATATTACCCTTCCGCGTCTGTTAAAGGTGAACGATTGGGTGGTGGTTGTGCCTGCAGTTGTCATTATAGTGCTGTTACTGTATTGGATTGAGAAAGCTGGTTATTAAAACTTACTATGATAACTCATCTTAAAACAATTTTTGAGTATCTGTACATTGTCATTGGCAGCTTTGGTGTAGCAATAATTGTATGGGGAGTAGTATTAACCGTTTACAGGTTGTTGAAGCTGGAGTTCAGCAGGGTGAAACAGAAGTCAATATACCGTGAGAGGGAAGCGATGCGCCATAAGTTTGCTACTTATCTGTTACTCGCGTTGGAGTTTCTGATTGCGGCTGATATTATAGCAACAGTAATACATCCAGAATTTGAGGAGATTGCAATTCTAGCCAGCACCGTGGCTATCAGAACAGTGGTCAGTTACTTTCTGGAGAAAGAAATTGAGAAATTTAATACATCCGAAAAAATGACACCGGAATAATTTTAAATTCTTTAAGCATCCCTGAATAGGGTTGCTGTTTAACTAACATATTGTAAACTTAAAAGCAAAACGATGAAACGACTTGAAAACAAATCGGTAGTAATAACAGGAGGAGCAGGTGGAATAGGTAAGGCTACCGCCAAAAAAATGATTAAAGAAGGGGCAAAGGTTTTAATTACCGACCTGGATCAAGAAGCGCTGAAGATAGTTTCAGAAGAAATAAATTCAGCTGATTTATTTTACATCGCAGCCGATGTTACGGATGAAAACCAGGTTAAGAACTATGCCCAGAAGGCAAAGGAACTTTTCGGACATGTTGATGTATTTTTCAATAATGCCGGGATTGAAGGTGAAGTGAAACCGCTGGAAGAATATCCCCTGGATGTATATCATAAAATTATTGAGGTGAATATAAACGGCGTTTATTATGGATTGCGTCATATGTTTCCTTTGATGAAGGAAAAGGGTGGGTCAGTGATTATAACCTCTTCGGTTGCAGGAATGGCCGGAACAGCAAATGTGCTGCCGTATGTAACAAGTAAGCATGCCATTATAGGTATGATGCGTTCGGCCGCACTGGAGGGTGCACCTTATAAAATCAGGGTAAATACAATTAATCCCTCCCCTGTGGACAACAGAATGATGCGCTCGCTGGAAGAAGGTTTTGCCCCGGGAGAAGCCAAGGCAGCGAAAGAAGATTTTGAGAAATCCATTCCACTTGGGCGCTATGCCACAAATGACGAAATTGCAGAATTAGCAGTATTTCTGGCCTGCGATGAAAGCAGTTTCATTACCGGAACCATAAATCCTATTGATGGTGGTATGACTGCATAAATAAATAATTTCTGTTAGTGCTCAATTGCCCATAATGTTTTACACAAGGCATTTTGGAATTTAATTTAATCAGAAAAGGATGAGAAAACCACAATATTTATTGGAAAAACTCAATGCAAGCTTTTGGTTTATACCCATACTGATGCTATTAATTACCATAGGCTCGGCCATTGGTTTTATTTACCTTGATAGTCGGATCCAATTACCTAACGATGGTGTTTTACGGTATCTGTTACCGGCAAGTGTTGATTCTGCAAAAAGCATACTCACCATCATAGCCGGGGCAATGATGGGTGTTGCGGGTACTGTTTTCTCCATTACGCTTGTGGTGCTTACGCTTGCATCTTCTCAGCTGGGTTCCCGCCTGGTAAGAAATTTTATGTATGATAAACTTAATCAGGTGGTTTTGGGAACCTATGTTTCTTCTTTTGTGTACTGCCTGATCGTATTGAGCTCTCTCAAGGAAAATGATAGTTTTAATTTTGTTCCGGCAATTTCAGTTCTTGCTGCCCTTGCATCTGCTATTGCAGGAATTATCCTGCTCATTATATTTATTCATCATGTTTCCATGAGTATTCAGTCCGACAAAGTGATCTCTGATATTTCTGCAGCTATGTCAAAGAGCATCCAAAAGCTCTTTCCGGAAGGAATTGGCCAGGGAGAAGAGAAGCAGGCTCCCGATATCAGCTTTCTGAAACAATCGTATAATTTCATTAAGGAGGTTCGGTGCAAAAGCAGTGGTTATTTGCAATCTGTTGACGGGCAAGGGCTGATAAATTTCGCACAAGACAAAGACTGCATAATTATTTTGCATCAGCGCCCAGGCAACTTTTTGGTTCAGGACATGGTACTTTGCGAAGCTCTTTGCAATGAAGAATTTGATATAGAAATGCAGGAAGAGATACAGGATCATTTCATTATCGGGAAAGTCAGAACTCCTTTGCAGGATGCTGAATTTTCAATTCATCAAATGGTTGAAGTTGCTGCAAGGGCATTATCTCCCGGAGTGAACGACCCATACACCGCTATTGCCTGTATTGATAACTTGACTTCTGTGATGTGCTATCTTACCGGGGTAGAGTTTCCCTCTCCTTACCGTTACGACTTGAAGGGCAAACTAAGGGTAATTGCCGTTAATCACTCTTTTTCCGGGATGCTTAATGCAGCTTTTAATCAAATCCGGCAATATGGTGAAGGTAGTCCTTCAGTTATGATAAGACTCATGGAGGCAATGACAACTTTAAGCACCTTCGCAAGAAATAAACAGCAACGGGAATTCATCCTCCAACATGCCAAAATGATCTTGAAAGCTTCTGAGAAAACATTTTCTGAAAAACGGGATATTGAGGACATAAAAAGAAGATTTAAAAATTTAAAAGAAAAGTAATCATACAATTAGTTGTACTGGTTGGAGATACTGCAGATATAACAGCTGCGTCAATCCACCTAATCAACCTGATAACAGAGATGTTCACAAATTATAAGCTTTCACTAGTGTCCCATTAAAATTGGGACGCTATTAAAAATTAAACAAATTTGGCTCATTAAGCCTAAATCGTTCTTTGTCATTTTGAAATTTAGTTCTATGGAATAGGTCACGAAGATGCGTTTTATCGGTTAATGATATAC
>JACZJK010000012.1 GCA_014860575.1 Bacteroidales bacterium | reverse complement strand
GCTGCAGTTTGAAGAAGGCATCGGCATCACCATTGACTGGTACCTCAGCAACCAGCAATGGCTGGATGAGGTTACATCAGGCGAATATTTGAAGTATTATGCGGAGCAATATGTAAAGCGGTAATTGAAAAGTGAGAATGGGTATTTATCAGGCAGTATTTGGTGGCAGTATGTTAAAAGAACCTTTGGATTTCGGTTTATTGAAAACTGATTTTCACTCTCATTTGATCCCTGGAATTGATGATGGCGCGAAATCAATGGTTGATGCCCTGGGGCTGATCAGGCAATTTTCAGAACTTGGTTTCAGGAAGCTGATCACAACGCCACATATTCAGGATGAGTTTTACAAGAATACACCTGAAATAATTTTAGCAGGACTTGATCAGGTTAAAACAGCAGTAAAAGAAACCGGAATAGGGATTGAAATCGAAGCAGCAGCCGAATACCTGCTCGACGATGGGTTCGCACAAAAGCTTAAAAACAAAGAATTACTGACTTTTTCCGGTAAATATATCCTTGTTGAGTTAAGCTATTTCAGCCCACATCCGAACCTATTGTCTTTCATTTTTGAATTGCAGATTGAAGGCTACAAAGTCATACTCGCACATCCTGAGCGATACAGCTATTGGTTTAACGAAATGAAAAAGTTTGTGGAGTTGAAGAACCGTGGCGTTATGTTTCAGCTCAATACCGTTTCGCTAAGCGGGCATTATGGCAAGGATGTGAAAAAGCTCGCTGAAAAATTCATTGACCTGGGCTTGTATGAATTTGTTGGCTCCGATATGCACAACCAACATTACATGGACTCTTTTTCTAAAGCCCGTTATGAGAAGAGCATGAAAAAGTTAATGGATTCGGGGAAACTAAAAAACAACCAGCTTTAATATTATCAAATTAAGCGCTGTAAGCTTCTACCGATGGGTCAGCTTTTTTTACCAATCCCTGTAGCACCGTTCCCGGCCCAACTTCAATAAAAATTCTACCACCATCGGAGATCATATTCAAAGCGGTTTGAGTCCATCGCACCGGCGAAGTTAATTGTGCGATCAGGTTTTCCTTTATCATGGCCGGATCAGTTGAAGGCAAAGCATTAACGTTCTGATATACGGGGCAAATGGGTTCGTTCAAACTAGTTATATTGATGGCTGCAGCAAGTTCAACACGCGCCGGTTCCATAAGTGGCGAGTGGAAAGCTCCGCCAACTTTCAGTGGCAAAGCGCGTTTTGCTCCGGCTTCTTTCAGCTTTTCGCAGGCAATCTCAACACCTTTGGTAGAACCGGAAATTACGAGCTGTCCGGCAGTATTGTAATTGGCCGGTACTACTATTTGATCAATCCCTGCAAGCACTTTTTCAACCGTTTCATCGTCCAGGCCAATGATAGCAGCCATTGTGGAAGGTTCGGCTTCACAGGCTTTTTGCATGGCTTGCGCACGTGCTGAAACCAGGCGCAATCCATCTTCGAACGATAAAGCTTTTGCAGCTACCAGAGCCGAAAATTCACCTAAGGAATGCCCGGCAACCATATCGGGTTTAAACGAATCGCCGAGTGATGCGGCAAGGATCACAGAATGTAAGAAAATAGCCGGTTGCGTAACTTTTGTCTGGCGCAGGTCTTCGTCGGTTCCGGAAAACATAAGGTCGGTTATGCGGAACCCGAGAATTTCGTTGGCCTTCTCAAACATTGATCTGGCCTGTTCAGACGCATCGTAAAGGTTCTTGCCCATACCAACAAATTGGGCGCCTTGCCCGGGAAATACGTAAGCTTTCATCAATTATAAATTTTGTTAAATAATCTTCGGAATTATCAGTGCAGGCGCGAACCAATCAGGTGAAGGAACTCGGCCCGGGTTTTATCAATGGTGAATGCCCCGGAAAAATCGGAAGTTGTAGTCACAGAATTTTGTTTCTGAATTCCGCGCATACTCATACACATATGCTGGGCCTCAATTACCACTGCAACGCCCAGTGGTTTTAGTGTTCGCGCAAAAGCATCCTTGATTTCGCGTGTGAGCCTTTCCTGAACCTGTAAACGCCTTGCATAAGCGTCAACCACACGAGGAATTTTGCTGATGCCAACGATATGTTCGTTGGGAATATAGGCTACATGCGCTTTGCCAAAAAACGGAAGCATATGGTGTTCGCACATTGAATAAACTTCAATGTCCTTTACGATCACCATTTCCTTGTAGTCCTCGCGGAACATGGCCGAAAGAATAATATCCTGGGGATTGATGTCATAACCATGGGTGAGAAACTGGATGGCTTTTGCAACGCGCTCAGGAGTTTTAAGCAGTCCTTCACGGTTTGGGTCTTCACCAATGAGTTTGATTATTTCAAGGTAATGAGTGGCTAATTTTTCAATGGTTTCGGTATTGTATAAATCGAGTTTCTCATAGCCGTCCATGAGGTTTTCCTGGATCATATCTTTAATTATCTGGCTGGTCATGGCAATATAAATTTTAGTGTTTTCCGAAGTATTCAACGTAGTTGTTCTCAGTTTCATGAACCCTTATGCAGTGGAGTTCTGCGCCTATATATTTAACCGGGCTTTCAAGTTCTTCCCAGATGGCGATGGCAAGATTCTCGGTTGAGGCAAGACGTCCTTTCATGAATTCTACTTCCAGGTTCATGTTTTTATGATCAATTTTATCAACAATTGTATTGCGGATAAGTTGGCTAAGTGTTTTTAAATTAGCGACAAAACCAGTTTGCGGGTTCACCTCGCCTTTAACCGTTACGAATAACACGTAGTTATGTCCATGCCAGTTTGGGTTCGAACACTTGCCGAAAACGTCCAGGTTTTGTTCGTAAGTGAAATCATCGCGAAACAAGCGGTGTGCTGCATTGAAATGCTCGCGTCGTGTGATGTACATCATGACGGGGGTTAGTTAAATTGTAACAGTTACTTATATTTTAAGATGTTAAAGGATGGTGAGGACTAAGCCAGATATCGGCTGATTGTCCCTGCCATATTACTTAACGAAATCACCACCAGCTTTCTTCAATCGAAATCCAAAATATTCCACCCTAGGCAAGCGCACTTATTGGCTGCTCAATATGTAGCTGCTTATTCTTTTCACCGTCCATATTGCAGGTTCCTGTGAGAATAGCGCCGGGCTCAATTGATAATTTGCTTGTGATAATTTCGCCGCGCATTACTGAAGTAGCTTTAAGGCTTAGTAGTTCTTTAACGATAATTTTTACTTTGAGTTCCCCTTCCACTTCGGCATTCTGGCAGTTGATATCACCATCTACTTTGCCAGTGGAACCGATCACCACTTTTCCTGAGGATTTGATAGAACCGATCATGCTTCCATCAATCCTGAAATCACCGCTCGAAATTATTTCGCCTTTAATTGTTGTACCTTTTGCAATCAGGTTAACTGTTGATAGATCAGGTGTTTCCTTTTTAGACATGGCTTTAAAATTAAAGTTTGATGCTTGTGAGAACAGCAAAGATAGTTCCTTTAGACGAAATGTGATAATCAGAAAGAAAATGTCAGCAGATAAGATTTATTCTTACTCTGCCTTCAATTTCTTCACCGCGTCAATAAACTGCGGTAGCACCTGGGTAATATTGCCAACTAGTCCGCAATCTGCAACACTCACAGCAAGAACCTGGGATCTGGCTCCTAAAAATCATTAGATGTTTACACTGGAAATTATTATTCAATTCGCTTGAAGTCAATTGATTGAAGAATTTCGTTAAGAAGAAAAGTTTACTATTTTATACGAAGACCCCTCAAAGCAATTAATCATTTTTAAAACTGCCATAGAGTTGGCTGTTCCCCCAATCAATGCTCTGAATGGTGATCCAACCCTGGTTTTGAGTATCCAGTTTTTTGAACTCCACCGATTGCACATAGTTTTGAGTGGGAGTACCTTCGATGTCCCAAATAAATGATTGCCAACAATTCCACTCATCATGATGGAAAACAGGCAGGTTGGCTACTTCAAGTTTTGATTCGATATAAAGGACGCCATTTGAAGAAATTTCAGTGTAAGTTAAAAGACAATGTCGAATGACTTTTCCATCGGCTGACATCTCGCCCTGAATGGTCAGGGTTGTACCTCCATTTCCGTTAGGATGCAAGGATTGTGCAGAAAAGGTTGAATCATTCCAGTTGAGCGGTGAAGTGAAATAAAACGTATCGAAATTGTAATAATAACCAGCCATTGTCTCCTCGTTGGTCAGCGTAATATTTAGACCGGAAAGGTTGCTGAATACCATCTTGAAGTATGGGTAAGCTTTCACATTATCAAGGTAAGAAGGGTCTTCGATAGTTACCTCAACTGCAAATTCCCTGATAACTTCGCTGTTTGCCTGATTCCTGATTTGAGCTTTAACCGTATAAGTACCAGGCAAGCCCCACCTGCCAACCACTTCATTTCCGTTTTGACCCATGGCGTAGGCGGTTTCATGGTCCAGGTCCCACAGGTAATAAAACTGTTGTGGCAATTGGCCGCTTACATTACACTTTAGGGTGTACTCGAAGCAGGTTTTTCCGGGAACCATTATGGGCGCCTTGTCCTGAGCCAGCGCTTCAATGCCACCTTCAATGTTATATTCCGGTTGCCATAACGTGAATGCTCCGTTACCTTCGTAAAGGATGTGAATATTGCGATTGTATTTTTCGCTAAAGTAATGCTTGGCTATCATAGAATTAACCATCCAGCCTTCAGTAGTATTTGGTTGATCAACACTCATGTCCGCCAGGTAATACACAAGGTTCACTGCCCACTCGGCACATTTGTCCGACTTGACCGCCCAATCGAAACCGAAGTAAGTACCGGATGCACAGGCATTGACCAGTGAAGTCCAGTTGCCCAGGAAACTATAACAAAATCCCCCATAAAAAAGGATGGTGTCCTTGCTAAAGTCATTGTATTTGGTAAGAAAATCAGGTGCAATATAATAGCGGATTTTGTCATTTTTGTGTTTAATCATGATCACCCTTTGCTCAATGAGGTCTGTATAAAATTGTTTAGTGGTATGTAAGGAACTTTCTTCCCCGGTTAGAAAATACACCTCTTGAATATTGGTTCTATCAGGCCAGACATAGCCATGCGAATTCAGGCTGATGATACCATCGTTTCTTGACCTTATATGTTTCAGGTAATCAAGGCTCACTTCATCATTTAAGTTGTAGACACATTCATATCCTATGCTGTTAAGCATTTCTTTCCAGGTGTTGAACTGATAGGCATCTATGTTATAAAACTCATCCATGGCTGCATTGATACAACGGGCTTTTTTGTAAGAAGGTAGATTTTTTGAGGGAAGCAAAGTGTCTGCAGGTTCATTCGATTGTTTGTAATTCCCAACCTGATCGGTGTCGAGCCTTTCCGGATCAAGCATAATTCCACCGAACATTCCATTGGTATAACTTACGGATATCCCCTGGCTGCCAATCCTGGCCCAGGCTACATATTCATGGCCGCGAAACCATAGGGCCAAAGCCTCAACAGCGGCTGTGGAGTCCATCGTTGCTTCAAATCCTGCGAGCACAATGCTGCTGGAATCCTGCAATGCGATGATTGCTTCATAAGCCTTTTTCGCTTCGGCATCAAAAGGGTCATCAGTTTCTTTTTTACATGAATTGCATAAGAAAATAATTGTAAATAATGCCAGAACCCAGGTGCTAAGGTTTATATTTCTCATGATGGTCAGATGATTTAAATACACCGACAAATCGTTAGTAAACAAAATTAAATCGAAATTTAATAATGCAATCAAAGTTGTTGGTTAAAATTTTTGCAATCAAGAAACCTGGCGCCTTTTATTATGAAGTGCCAGAAAATCAGATGTGTAATTTTTATTTTTGGAAAAGGTGAAGCAGGCCACTGGTTTGATCCTTAAAGGCTCTGACAAAACAAAATTCTCCGGTAAATAGAGCCTGTTTCTTGGAACCTACACGAAAAATTGCACTATCAAGCAAGCTTCTTTCGGTGTTTTCGTCGAATTTTTAAAGCAGGCAATAGATAGAACAACAGCAATACGGCGTACCCGGTAACAGCCTGTGAAACTGATCTGAGTGTAGCCTTACTCTGCCTTTAATTTCTTCGCCACCTCAATCATCTGCGGCAGTACCTGGTTCACATCGCCGACGATGCCATAATCTGCCACATTGAAAATGGGCGCTTCGTGGTCTTTATTAACTGCAACAATTACTTTTGAACCGCTGATGCCAGCCACATGCTGAATGGCTCCCGAAATTCCGATTGCAAAATAAAGCTTAGGACTGATCACTTTTCCTGTCTGACCCACATGCTCGCTGTGCGGGCGCCAGCCTTCGTCGGAAACAGGGCGGGAACATGCGGTAGCTGCGCCGAGCACTTCGGCTAATTCTTCGATACCTTTCCAGTTATCGGGGCTTTTCATGCCACGGCCTGCCGAAACTACAACTTCAGCTTCGCCGAGCAGGATCTTGCCGGTTTGCTTATCTGAGCTAAGAACCGAAATATCCGATGTTGTAAACTCAGCGGTAAGGGCATGGTGTTCAATTACCGCTTCCTTTTTATTTTGCTGAACACCAAAGGCATTGGCGGTAAGCAGCAGCACTTTGTGGTTGCTTTTGATCTCAATATTTGCCAGCGCTTTCCCGGAATAAACCTTACGGGGCACCACAAACGGTTCCAAACTCAGCGGTAACCCTGAAACCCCGCTTACAATGCCTGCTTTCAGGCGGGCGGCAAGTCCGGGTGCTACGGCTTTTCCGGTATTGTTGTCGGCAAACACGGCGATATTGGCTGCAGTTTCACTAACCCAATGCTGGATCAACTTTGAAAGATTGCGGCTGTCGGGAACCTGACCCGCATCAACAGCTATAACTCTTGCAGCACCATATTCGCCTAGTTGTTTTAATTCTTCATCGGCAACCTTGCCAACGGTTAATGCGATGACTTCGCCGCCGGCCATTTCAGACATGGCATTTGCGAAGGAAACCAGTTCAAAGTTTTGCTTCTTGAATTTCCCTTCGCGGTTTTCGGTATAAACTAATATCTTCATTTTAGAATTTCGGATTTACGATTTTAATAGAACGCTGATGACGCAGATTTTGCAGATTCTCGCAGATTTTTTTGTGATGCTGTGATGCAGTTATACAGTGATGCAGTATTAATGCGTTTGTGATCCCGGATATTGCCAACTGCCAACTTTTTCTTTAGATTTTGGACTTTGGACTTTGATCTTCCTAAAGGGCCTTCGCTTCCTCCCTCAACAACCTTATCACCTCCCCGGCATTTTCAGCGTCAATCATCTTGCATTTACCTTTGGCCGGCGGATTGGCGAGTTGAACAGTTGCGGTCATACTTTCGGTAATGGTAGCTTCAACAGTTTGAAGTGGTTTGGTTCGCGCCTGCATAATACCTCGCATCGAAGGGATACGCGGCACAATGGCTATTCCTTTCTGAACCACCAGCAATACCGGCGCTTTGGTTTCCAACATTTCTTTACCACCGTCAATCTCACGTTGTACTTTCAGCTTGTCGCTTTCAATATCCAATGCTGATACGGAGGAGATAAAATTCAGATCCAGCATTCCCGCAAGCAATCCACCCACCACTGAACCGTTGTGATCGCTGGATTCAATGCCGCAAAGGATAATGTCAAACGATTCGTTTTTCACAACTTCAGCCAGGTTGGCTGCCACCATCCATGCATCGGCAGGTTCGGTGTTGATACGGATGGCACGGTCGGCGCCGGTGGCCAGGGCTTTGCGCAAAGTTGCCTCGGTGAGTGCAGGCCCAACATTGGCCACTACCACTTCAGTTGCTTTTCCTGCATCTTTGAGTTCAAGTGCGCGGGTCAGAGCCAGTTCATCCCAGGGATTGATGATCCACTGTATTCCGGATGTATTTATACTTTTTCCATCCGGCCCGATCACGATCTTTGTGGTCGTATCGGGAACATTGCTTATACAAACTAATATTTTCATTCTTTCTGATTTTTGCTACTAAGACTCTAAGGATCAAATGTTCACAAAAATAATAAACTTAGTGATTCTTAGCGTCTTCGCGTCTTTGCGGTTTAGGTATTACTTTAAAACCTCCCTCGAAATTACAATTTTCTGAATTTCCGAAGTTCCTTCATAAATCTGCGTGAGTTTGGCTTCGCGCATCAAACGTTCCACATGATATTCTTTCACATAACCATAACCGCCATGAATTTGAACGGCTTCGGTGGTGACTTCCATAGCAATATCAGCGGCGTAAAGTTTTGCCATGGCGCTTGCATAACCGTAAGGTTGTCCCTGATCCTTTAACCATGCAGCCTTCAGGCAGAGGTTGCGGGCATTTTCGATCTTCACTGCCATGTCGGCCAGTTTAAAGGCTATGGCCTGGTGGTTGGCAATTGTGGTTCCAAAAGCCTTGCGTTCTTTCGAATATTGAACTGACCGCTCAAACGCGCCTGAAGCAATTCCCAAAGCCTGTGCGGCAATTCCGATTCTGCCGCCTTCCAGGGTTTTCATGGCAAACTTGAATCCGAAACCATCTTCACCTATGCGGTTTTCTTTGGGGACCTTCACATCGTTGAACATCACCGAATGGGTATCGCTGCTGCGCATGCCCATCTTATCTTCGTGCGGGCCAACCGAAATGCCAGGTGAATGGCGATCAACAATCAACACATTGATGCCTTTGTGCTTTTTCTCAGGGTGTGTCTGTGCGATCACAAGGTATGTTCCGGCGGTGTTGCCGTTGGTGATCCAGTTCTTGGTTCCGTTCAGCAGGTAATGATCGCCTTTGTCTTCGGCAGTAGTTTTCTGGCTTGTAGCATCTGAACCGGCTTCTGGTTCAGATAAAAGAAATGCCCCGATTTTTTCGCCGCGAGCCAAAGGCTTCAGGAACTTTTCCTTTTGCTCTTCGGTTCCAAACTCCTGAATGCCATAACAAACCAGGGAATTATTTACCGACATGATCACGCTCACGCTTGAATCTACCTTGGAAATTTCTTCCATGGCCAGCACATAAGAAACGGTATCCATACCGCCACCGTCATATTTCGGGTCAACCAGCATACCGAGGAAACCAAGCTCGGCAAGTGTTTTCACGTGCTGGGTTGGATAAATCATTTTCTCGTCGCGTTCAAGTACGTCAACGATCAGTTCACGCTGGGCGAAATCCCTTGCTGCCTGGCGGATCATAAGTTGTTCTTCAGTGAATTCAAAGTTCATTTTGATGTTGTTTAAGGTTAATATGATGGTTTTTTATCAAGTCAGTTTGCTGTATTTTAAATTAGCGAAAATTGAATCTAGAAAAGGATAATCCGTATACCCCTTCTCACTCCTGCTATAAAACGTATCAACATCAGCTTGGTTCAAAGGGGCGTTTAACTCAAAACGTTTGGGCAGGTCGGGGTTCGCAATGAATAATTTTCCAAAAGCAATCAAATCGGCCCAACCCTCAAGAATATATTGATTTCCTGTGTCTTGTGTGAACCCACCGCAGGCCATCAGCGTTCCCTTGTAGATTGGACGAAAATATTTCGCCACTTGTTTTACAAAATGCGGATAATCATCCAGCGGCAGTAAAGGTTCAACCAGGTGCAAATAAGCCAGGTTGAAGTCATTAAGCTGTTGGATCACATAAGTAAACAAAGCTGCCGGATCAGGATCATCCATGCCGAAGCGTGTGCCGCTTGGAGCAAGCCGTATGCCTACTTTTTCACTTTCCCACACACTTATCACGGCTTCCAACACTTCAAATAAAAAACGGGCGCGGTTCTCAATTGGACCACCGTATTTATCTTTTCGCTGGTTTGAGCTTTCATGCAAAAACTGATCAATCAGATAAGAATTGGCAGCATGAATTTCCACTCCGTCAAAACCGGCGTCTTTGGCATTTTGTGCAGCTTTGCGGTAATCTTCAACAATGCCGGGAATTTCTTCCAGATCAAGGGCACGTGGAGTTTCTATGGACTTTTTGCCTTGCGGAGTAGTTAGCTCACCATCGGGATTGATGGCCGAAGGCGCCACCGGCAATTGATGATTGGGTTGAAGCAAAGAATGCGAAACCCTGCCCACATGCCAGAGTTGCAGAAAAATCAGTCCGTCTTTTTCATGAACAGCTTTTGTTACTTTCTTCCAGCCTTCCACCTGTTCGGGGGTGTGAATTCCGGGCGTATTCATATAACCGATGCCTTGCAAAGAAATCTGACTTGCCTCTGCGATGATCAAGCCTGCCGTAGCCCGCTGGGCATAATAGGTTGCCATGATTTCAACCGGAACATTTCCTTCTCCGGCCCTGCGCCTTGTAAGTGGAGCCATTATAAGGCGGTTTCTCAACAGGTAAAGACCTAACTGAAAAGGAGTGAGCAAAGGTTGATTGTGGTTGATGAATGTATTATTATTCATATTTTCGGTTCGAGGTCGTTTCAAAAGGTCAAATCTTGTCATCCTGAACGAAGTGAAGGATCTCTATTTGCCTGTAGTTTAGATTCTTCGCTGCGCTCAGAATGACAAAAAACAGTAAACTCAATGGTTTTTAGACCTCCTCATCAGGTTGCTTTTCGATATACGATTGCAACAAGTGATTTATCATCCCCTCCCATGTTTACTGACAAGCCGTAAGGACGGTCAGCAGGGATTTCAATTTGAGATTTACCGGCTTTTCCGGTGAGTTGTTCCCAAATTGTTACGGCCATATGAACACCGGTTGCACCGGTAGGATGTCCCCAGCCCACAAGTCCTCCTGTTGTGTTCACAGGAATTTTACCATTACGGGCGGTGTGGCCTTCTGCGACAAATTTTGCCCCTTCCCCTTGTTTTGCGAACCCAATGGCTTCCATCGCCAGAATGCCGGCAATGGTAAAGCAGTCGTGCAGTTCAATGGTTGCCAGTTCGTTGATCGTAATGTTTGCCGAAGCCAGCGCTTGCTTCACGGATTCGGCCATGGTGCTCAAACGTGTTGGATCGTCCGGTTCTTTGGTGAGGTCATCTTCAGCCTGACCCCAGCCGATGATTTCAATGGCTTCCGACAAAGGAATCCCGGCTTTTTCCAGGCCTTCTTCAGATGCCACAATGATGGATGAAGCGCCATCAGAAACCTTGCTGCAATCGAAAACATTCAGATAATCGGTGAAAACGGCAGGCATGGGTTCGGATAAAGCCAGCTTTTCAAGGTCTTCCACCTTATTTTCATATTCCTGGGCAGTGGAACAAAGCCGTGCGTTTTCAATAGCATTCCTGTACCAGCGGGCGAAACCTTTGCGTGTATAATCACGTCCATACTTTTCGAAGTAAGCGCCGGCACGGTTGCTGAACTGTCCGGGAAAGAAATAAGCATGGCCTTCTTTGCGTTTCGGGAACCAGCCTGCCCCTGCCAATACATCGGCACCGTAAATAGCTTTCAATGTGTTCTGAACCTCCACACCGATGACCAGAGCCATATCGGCGGTTTCGGCAAGCACTGAACGAATACCTGTGAGCAGGGCGAGCCCGCCAGAGGCACACGCACCTTCAACACTCACAGCAGGTTTGTATCTTAATCCTTCGTCAATCATGGGCATAAAGGCGCCCAGGTGTGCCTGTTTATTAAAGCGCGCCGACATAAAATTGCCGACTACACATTCATCAATGTTTTGTGCGCCGCCAACGGCTGCGATACTGGCCTGCCCGGCTTCCTTCATGTAGTGTTCCAACCCGGGCATTTTCTTTTTGGGGTTGAATTCCTTGCGGCCCGTTCCCATTGAAACGGTATTATATCCTGCGGTCAAAAAGACCCTTTTTCTTAATTTCTTCATAATTCTCAAATTTTTACAGGTAATTGTTCACCGGCCCAAATGCATGAAAGAAGCCGGTCATCATTACGGTGTTTACATCGTCGGTTTTGTGCGCAACGCCAGCGCTCACAAGTTGTTGCCCGATTTCGTTGGCTTTGCGGGCATAGGATTTTGCCAGTTCAGAACCAGGGGTGTTCATTTGTTTTAGTTCGTTAAAATACTGTTGCAACAATTCTTCGCGTGCACGGATTTTGATTGCATTTTTCCAGGGCTGCCAGCTTTGAGGTATGGTTCCCAGAAAAGCATCTGCTTTTTCAGCTACAGGTTCAATATCAACATATTTCTT
Organism: Bacteroidales bacterium; assembly: GCA_014860575.1. Classification (NCBI taxonomy): domain Bacteria; kingdom Pseudomonadati; phylum Bacteroidota; class Bacteroidia; order Bacteroidales; species Bacteroidales bacterium. Next base: position 44,151 of record JACZJK010000012.1, on the reverse strand, counting down.
CGAACCCAAATCATACATTCCGGTAATCTTGCCTTTTTCGTATCGGAAGATGCCGTCTTTCTGGCTGCCGTCGGCAAACTGCCCGCCCTTGATATCCTGCTCCATGAATTGCTCAAAGAGTGGGCATTGCAAGGTTTCATCCAGCCTTTCGTCCATCACATTCATGATGAATAGGCAAACATCAATGCCCACATAATCTGACAACTGGAAAATTCCCATGGGGCGAATGAGGTAATCTCGGCTTACTTTATCCAATGCGTAAATGGCTTCGGTAAGCGGCATTTTTTCGGCAAGTTTTTGTGTTTCCTGAACCGCATACAGAATGTCGCGCATGAAAAAGCCATTGCCAATAAATCCGGCCACATCATTTGAAAGCACAATGACTTTTTTCAGGTTTTTCGCCAGCTGGTTCGCAAACTCAGCCAGTTCAGGGTTCACATTTTTTGGAGGAATAATTTCCATCAACTTTTGAATCGCGGGCGGATTGTAAAAATGAAACCCAATCACATTTCCGGTTAAGCCGGCTTTTTCATCCAGTTCGCCAATGGGAATGGATGAAGTATTGGTGAGGAACCAGGGTTCATTCGGATTGTTCTGGTTGATACTGCTGAAAAGCTTCACTTTCAGAGCCGGGTTTTCGCTCACGGCTTCAAAAATAACGTTGGCATTATACGCAGCTTCCATGCGGGAGGTAGGTTTTACAACGCTAAGCACATCATTTACATATTGCTTGACGATTTCTTCATTTTCGATGAGGCTGGGACTTGAAGCATACCACTTGCGTAATTGAACCGTCATTTTTTCAGCGCTTTTAAGCACCTGGGTTCTCAGGTATTTCATCAGTCCGCTAAGGGCAGAAGGTGAAACATCAATAGCATACAGATTCGCCTCGCCGGGGTCTTTGCCTTCGGCTATTCGAAGGTTGGCCATTTCGATGGCGGTAAGCAGCACAATGCCGCTGCCCATTTTACCGGCAGCCCCCAAGACGGCTACGTTGGTTAATTTATCGTTATAAGTCATATTTTTGATTTATTTCGGATTGCCGATTTCCAGTTTCGATTATTATTTTATTACCACATAGAGTTATAGACACATAGGTTTCACATAGTAAAAAACAAAAAACTATGTGTTTTCTATGTGGCTATTGTGTCTATGTGGTTCCACTAAAATTGGGTTTACGTTTTTCTAAAAAGGCTCTCATTCCTTCTTCGCCTTCGTTGCCGAAAAGGGATCCGAACTCATCAGCTTCGATGCGGCTACCGGATTCAAAATTCAAATCCATTCCTGTTCTTACCACCTGCTTGATTTTTTTCACGGCCCGCGGGCCTTTTGAGGCGATGAGTTTTGCCATCTCCAAAGCCATATCCATCAATACTTCAGGTTCGAACACTTTTTGAACCAGGCCTATTCTCAGGGCTTCGGCGGCGTCTACGATTTCGGCGGTCATTAAAAGCCAGAGGGCGTTGCCGGTTCCAATCAAACGTGGTAAACGTTGCGTGGCTGCAAAGCCCGGGATCAAACCCAGGTTTACTTCCGGTTGCCCGAATTTTGCTTTTGAGGACGCAAGCCGGATATCGCATGCAAGAGCAAGTTCAAGTCCACCGCCCAAAGCAAAACCATTGATGGCTGCAATGATGGGTTTATCCAGTTTCTCCATCTTGAGGAAAACGCCCTGTCCGCGAGATGAAAACTTTGTGCCTTCGCTGCTGTTTTTAACTACCATTTCAGCGATATCAGCGCCGGCTACAAAGGCTTTGCCTTCGCCGGTGAGCAGGATTACTTTTACCGAATCATCTTTGGCAACCTCATCAAGGAGGTTGTCCATTTCAGTAAAGAATTCGGTATTCAGGGCGTTCAGGGCTTCAGGGCGGCTAATTGTAATGATCAACACGCCATCGGCATGGAAAGATTGTAGTATTTTATAATCCATAATGTAAAACTCGGTTCGCTAAATTAGCAATTATAGAAGCATGTTTTTTATGATTAACAAGTACGATGCTTATTGGTTCTCAAAATTATTGAATAATCTAATTTGTTGCATGCATAATTTCTAATTTTCTAAATCTTTTATCATTTATTTGAAATTATTAATACCTGATTTCAAAATAGTTAACTTTGTGGGCATTGTTACTCCTCAGTTAGAAAATCCTATTGTATTACAACTCAATAATTTGACCATGAGAAAATTTACAACCTTGCTATTATTATCAGCATTTCTCAGCCTTTTTACCTTTGCTGAAGAAATTACAATTTCTTACACATTCCAACAGCCCAAAACTGTTTTTCACAGGCAATATCAATTGTTGACTTTTGATGGGTTGGTTCAGCAAGCCCGTATTGGGGAACCTATGCTTCCGTATCAGGCAGTAAAAGTGTTGCTTCCGGCCGGAGAAAAAGCAGTTTCAATCACTATTGAGTTCCAGGAAGAATCTCAATTGGATGGTGTTCTGAACCTTTTACCACAACAGCCATCATCTCCTGTTTCCAAAGGAGGGTCGGGTCAGTTTTATATTGATCATTCGCTTTACACTTCAAAAAAGTTATATCCCGAACCAAATGAATTTAACCTTCGCACCGAAATACTCAACGGACATAGTATTGCCATGAGCAGTTTCAGCCCGGTAACCTACATCCCTGGCGAAGGAAAAGCAACCTGGTTCGCAAAAGCAGTAGTTACCATCAAGACTGCTCCGTTTGATGATTCAAAATCAGTTCTTAAAAATTTGTCTGATCGCCAGGCTGTTAAAGAAACTATACTTAATCTTGTTGATAATCCTGAATATTTACCAAATTACCCTGTTGTGGCTAAGAAAGGTTCGCTTGATATGTTGATCATTACGCCGGAATCTTTTATGAGCGCCTTTGATAACCTGCGGGATTATTACGCTTCTGTCTCGCTGAGTTCTGATATTATCAGCCCCACCGAAATAAGCACCATAGCCACGGGCATTGATTTACAGGAAAAAATCAGGAATTACATTATTGAAAGATATCAGGATGATGATGTCAGGTTTGTATTGCTGGGAGGTGATATTGAGCATGTTCCTTATCGCGGATTTTATTGCCATGTGCAGTCTTCAATGGTTTACGAAGATGATGATATTCCTTCCGATTTATATTATGCTTCGCTTGATGGTTCGTGGAATAATAACGGGAATAACCTTTGGGGCGAACCCGGAGAAGATGACCTGCTTCCTGAGATTGCTGTTGCCAGGTTGCCTTATAGCACAGCAGCAGAGCAGTTAAAAATGCTGAACAAAATATACAAATATCAGGCTGAACCTGTGGCCAACGAATTGAAGAATAGCTTACTGGTTGGTGAACACTTGTATGATGGTCCATTAACCTGGGGTGGAGATTATCTTGATCTGTTAATTGGCTATCAGGATGCCAATGGATATATTACCAATGGCATCACACCCGGGCTTGAAATTGAGAAAATGTATGACCGTGATCTGGGAAACTGGTCCGTGTCGCAACTGCGTTCCAGGATCAATAGCGGAAAAACGCTTATACATCATTCCGGGCATAGCAACTATAATTACGCAATGCGCATGTATAATTCAGATATCACCGATGCGAATTTCAGCGGCGTAAATGGAACTGATCATAATTACTGCATTGTGTATTCCCATGGCTGCATCTGCGGCGCTTTTGATTACAGCGACTGCATTGGAGAAAACATGCTCAAGATCCAAAACTTTGCCGTAGCTATTGCATTTAACAGTCGTTACGGTTGGTTCAATGAAGGTCAGACTGAAGGCCCTTCCGCTCATCTGCACCGTGAATTTGTACATTCACTTTACACGCTTGGCTATGATCGCATTGGCGAAACCCAGCAGCATTCCAAGATACGAACCGCTCCCTGGGTTACAGCTCCGGGGCAGTGGGAAGAAGGCGCTCTTCGCTGGTGTTTTTATGCACACAATATTCTTGGTGATCCGGCCATGAAAATTTACACCGACAATCTCACAGGTCTTGCGGATATTCCGGTTGAACAGGCCGTCATGAGTATTTCATCCAATCCAACCCTCAACGAAATCATCTTTCAATTGCCTGATAAAGCAGGAGAGTTGCAGTTGGCAAATATCTTTTCCATGAACGGACAAGTAGTTTTGACACAAAGTAAACAGGGTTCAGCAAATCCTTTTATCATAAAAACCAGTATCCTGAAACCAGGATTGTATATTTTAGAAGCGATAACCAATATTGAACGTTTTACGGGGAAGTTTTTAATTGAATGATCTAATCCCGGATGCACCGGACGGAGAACCCGTTATTTTGATGGAAACCGTCATAAGTAAAGGCATATCCTTCGCTGTATTCCATAACTATCCCGGAACCCAAAGTTGGTTCTGCCACAGTAATGCTCCACAAGTAACCACTGCCACCAATATCAAAGCATCTTCCATCGTGAAACTGGCGTACACCGCCAGGCAGGGCTGAAAAGCCAAAGTCGTCAGTGGCGCCGGTATTTGGGCTCCACCAGCGGGGATGGGGCTCAGGAGAAGTTCTGATACTCTTCAGTTTACCACCTGCACTTTGTATACCGCCGGCATTGTTAATAAGCGTTGTCAACTCATCCAGGCTGGGTACATGCCAGCCGGCAGGGCAAAGCTTACCGGTTTCAACAGCGAACCAGTTATACAATGCACCATAGGCCTCCAGGACTTCTGTATCGGAGTTGAGGCCATCAATAATAACTGTATGTGGGGAAATGGCGTAAGCGCCGGTCTCCAGGCCAATCCATTGTTCATTGGTGTGTCCTGTCGGTATGTTGATGCCATCATTGTAGCGTGTTGTGCGCAGGTTTTCGGCCATCCAAACCTGCTCGCCTATTTTTACCGTTTTATATACATTGCCGTCAATATCTTTAACGGTAATGGCCTTTTCGTCGTCATCTTTTTTGCAGTTACTGAAAAGCAATGCCAATGCCCCAAGCAGGGCAATTGTGAGGTTGAGTTTGTTTGTTTTTGTCATGGTACTTTGGGTTTAGGTAAATAAAAGTGTGCTGTGTTTTAAATAACATTGAACAGCTACTCATTCAGTTTTCCGAAGTTAACACCGAGGCCTAACGAAAGCATAACTGGCTGGTATTCAAGAGCCAGATCATAAGAACCTACTGGTAGTGAGAAGCCAAGCTGCATAACCCCCCTCAAACGCTTATAGATAAGCTTTCCGGTCACTGCAGGTTCAAAGAACATACTTTGGGAACTTCTGTCTTTCTGGGTAAGCCTCAGATGTACAATCCTCGCTGAAAAACAGAATTCTATAGGCTGGAAGGTTGCACCAACAGCAGGTTGAAAAAAAAACCTTTTTGAATTGATTGCAGTATGCGAATCCCACTGCGAAATCCACTGATAGTTGCTGCCATCGGCCTGTATTGTACCAAACCCATAACCGCCGAAAGTTTCGAATCGGAAATTCTCGTTTAGCTTTTTATAGTAACCGGCACCCATTTCGAAAAACTTGTGTTTACGGTAGTCATCGGAGTCCTGGTAAGTTATTTCATCAAAACTTCCGTTTAGCATTATACCAATATTATCAGAAAGTGCTAATGCAAACTGGGGATCAAAACCAGAAGTTGCTGTATAAACAGTTAGCTGCACCTCTCCGGCATTGGAGAGCAGCGGGGCATTGATTACATTTGGAATATAAACCGGAGCGCAGGAGATCAGCACCAGTGAAAGAAATCCAAAAACTGCAAAAGGTAAATGTTTCATTTTCATGGCAATCTTATTTTGTTGATTTATAGTTTTAATTTATCAGGGTTCGATTTGGCAGTTCTATAGCATAATGCGCTGATTCATTCAATTAAATCTTTTGTTTTTGCCTGATCCATGATGCAACGGACGGAAAGCCCGAACTCCTTATTGGTTTCTCCGTAGGAAGCACTGCCACCATTGTCCAGTCCCCAGGCTAAACCGCTATCTTTCCCGGAAGTACTCCACCAACCACCAAAGAAACCATTGGTGCCGAAGTCACCGTCGTGGTTTCGGACACCTCCCGGAAGGCCTGAAAAACCAAACTCATCAAATCCGTGATGAATTTCGTCTTCTTCCCATCTTGGGTGCACCGTGGTGTTGCAATCATTACCCAGTGGTGAGTTTTCCTGCCGGCAGGATTTGAGTGCATTGCCGGCGCCTTCAGGGTTATCGGATTCATTGGGAAAACCTTGTACAACTACATAATCAATCAATTGCGCCCATTCAGATTCACTGGGTACATGCCATCCCGTGGGGCACAAACCATTGGTATTATTTATGGCATGCCAATTATACAAGGCGCCGTAGCTGTCTTTCCAGGCGATATCATTATCGAACCAGGCAAAAGCACCTTTGGTGTCATTTGCCCAGGTATCGTTATCAGTGCCGGGATAATCAATCGTCGTTTCGTTGCGGTATTTGGTTGTTTTCAGGTTTTCGGCCATCCACCATTGGTCCCCGATTTTAATTATGGCATATGCATTGCCTTCAATATCCTTTACCGTTCCTGTTTTTCCATCGGGGTTAAATGTCGTATTGGGTTCAACATTTTTGCAGTTGCTTAAAAGCATTGCCATTGCCCCAAGCAGGGCAATTGTTAAGCAAAGTTTGTTTGTTTTCTTCATGGTAATTTGTGTTTAGGTTCGTAAAAGTGTGTTTTACATTATAGTCATTGCTTTTGGTTTTCAGATCTTTAGTTTTTGGATAATTTTAAATTACCCGGTGTTCAGAGCAGAATTGCGAATCCCTCTCAACTGTAGCTATTCGATTGAAAATTAGCGAGGTTTCAGGCTGCCGTGTTCATTACTGTAACAGAGGAAATCCGTTTGTCCGACGGAAAAACTCATATTGCCTCCGGTGCCGGTGGCCTCGCCTCCGGCGGCTACGTTGCCTTGCTGGGCTGACAAATTCATTGAAGTCCAGAGTAGAAAGAGGCTGGAGAACAGAAGGTGTTGATTTCTGTGCATGGGGTTAAAATTTAATGAAAACTGAAAGAAAAACTGGCTTAATCAGTTTGACAGGTAGTAAACTGAGTTAGCGGAATTAGCGATGAGGTAGCCAGGCCAGAATTATGTGTTAAAGATACAAATATTTTGGGGCGAAAAGCAATAGCAAGATGTCAGCATTATGTTATTTATCTTAAAAAAAATTCAAAAACCCATGCTTGGATTTTAGTAATCTGGATCGCCGCTGAACAATGGGGAATCATGAGTTGTTGATTGATTCATAGTTATAAGACTACGGTTTTTTAGTATCTTTGCACCATTATTATGCAAAACTTCACACAGAAAATAACATCCCTCTTTCTTGTAGCGCTGATGCTTGCGTTTACGGTTGGAATTTCTGTGTATGAACATTATTGCGGTTGCTCTGACCAAAAGATTGCTTCGGTATTTGTTGAGGTAACTTGCAGCGATAATCAAGGTGAATCGTGTTGCTCAGCCAAAGCGGTTGAAACCAAATCTTGCTGCAGCGAATCTTCACATAATACTTGCGAGCATGAGAGTAGTTGCGATGTTGACGGATGCTGCAAAACCAATATTGAAATTATTCAGATAGATTCGGAATACCAGGTTTCGCAGGAAAAAGCAACTGCACTTGAGCTTTCAGTTTTAATGGCCATAATTGTTTCAGATATCATTTCAGATACTGAAACTAAAATAATTGCCGAAAGTTTTTATTCCGATCCATCCCCACCTGTTTACGGCCGGCAGTTCCTTACTGCTGTGCACCAGTTAAAGTTTGACATTCCTGTTTGTTAGTTTAATTGCCGGATAATCTCCGGTGTTTAAGGCTTTTACAGCCTTGAACCACTATTTGCTAACAATACTAATACAGGAACGTATGAACACAATTAGAAAAATATTCTTGATTTTGCCACTCATCTTACTTGGATATTCCCTGCAAGCGCAAGACATAAAGGGAGTGGTGTATGAAAAAAATGACCAGGGCCACAAACATCCACTTGTTGGCGTGAATGTCTATTGGACTGGAACCCAAACCGGAACGGTAACCGATGATAAAGGAAATTTCGGCATTGATAGAATTGAAGGCAATGACCGGCTCGTTATCAGTTATATCGGTTTCAACACTGATACCCTCCAGGTTGGATCGCAAAAGCGATTTGAAGTTGTTCTTGAATCTGCCATTGAACTTGAGGGCGCTGAAATCACTGCCCGCCGTGCCGGATCACATCTTTCCAGTTTGAGCACCATTCAAACTCAGGTGATCACTCAAGCCGAACTGCAAAAAGCAGCTTGTTGCAACCTTTCCGAGAGTTTTGAAACCAATGCCTCAGTAGATGTTTCGTATGCCGATGCAATTTCCGGCGCCAAACAAATTCAGTTGCTTGGAATTCCGGGTAAATACAGCCAGATGATGTTTGAAAATATTCCTAATCTACGAGGCCTGTCGTCCACCTACGGACTGATGTATATTCCCGGCCCCTGGATGAAATCCATACAGGTAAGCAAAGGAACCTCCTCTGTGATCAACGGTTTTGAATCGGTTTCGGGTCAGATCAATGTGGAGTACAAAAAGCCGGAACTTACTGAGGATGTTTCGCTTGATCTCTTCTTTGGCGATGTTGGCCAGGTGGAATTCAATGCCGATGCTGCCGTTAAGCTCAATGATAAGCTGAGCACCAGCATCCTGGCACATGTCAGCAAGGTTGACCGGAAAGTGGATCACAATGGCGATTCGTTTATTGACCATCCACTCACAGAGCAGATCAATATCATGAACCGCTGGAATTATATGAACCATCAGTGGGAAATGCGGTTCGGAATAAGAGGATTGTATGAAGACCGCAAAGGCGGACAAATGCTTGAACTACCCGAAAACGTTGTGAATTTCGACAACCCATATCTGATTGATGTCAAAACCACACATGTGGAGGCTTTCTCCAAAATTGGCTGGTTGTCGCATCGCAGGGCAGGAACAAGTATCGGTTGGATCACCAATGCAAGTTATCATAACCGCGTTGCGGCTTATGGAATGAATTTGTATGAAGGAACCCAGCAGAGTTTGTATTCAAATCTTTTGTTCCAGTCTTACATCAATAGCACAGCGCATACGTATACTACCGGTGCAAGTTTTATGTACGACCGCTATGATGAAGTGTTGAACGACAGCATTTTCGGGCCAACAGACATAGTTCCCGGTGCGTTTTTCCAATATACCTATAATAACTCCCGTGGATTGACCGCCATTGCCGGCATCAGGGCCGATCATCATAACGAGTATGGCTTTTTTACGACCCCGCGTATGCATGTGAGGTATGAAATTGACAGCAACACAACCGTTAGGGCATCCGCTGGCATGGGCTATCGAAGTGCACGCATCATTGCAGAGAATAATCATTTGCTGGCAACCTCGCGAAGGCTGGTGATTCAGGAACAACCCAGGATGGAAAAAGCCATCAACTATGGTCTGAACCTGAGCCGCTGCTTCGTGATTGATGGCCGTAAAATGACCCTGAGCGGTGAATTCTATAGAACATCCTTCACCGACCAGGTAATTATTGATATGGATCAAAGCACAAACGAAATATATATTTACAACCTTGATGGGCAGGCCTATTCCAACAGTTTGCAGCTTGAAATGCTTTGGGAACCCATCAAAAATCTTGACCTTGTGCTGGCTTACCGCTGGAACGATGTTCGTGTGACCCAGCAGGAAGAATTGGTTCGCAAACCCCTGGTGAACCGTTACAAAGGGCTTGTGAATTTATCGTACGCCACCAACCTGCGCAAATGGCAATTCGATTTCACAACCCAACTTAATGGCGATGCCAGGTTACCTGGCACGCAGATGAACCCGGAACAGTATCAACGTCCGGGAAATTCACCTGCCTACACGATTATTCACGCCCAGGTGAGCAAATTTTTCAGGAAATGGAGTGTGTATGGCGGCGTTGAGAACCTTACGGATTTTGTACAAAAAGACCCTATCATTGCTGCTGACGATCCTTTCGGAAATTATTTCGATTCCTCCATGGTTTGGGGGCCGATCATTGGTAGGAAGTTGTATGCGGGAGTGAGAGTAACATTATAGGTGAAGGCTAAGGAGGGTTATGCTAAATGAGAGGATTTAGAATTCAAACTTTAAAAGAATTTTAATTTGCAAATGATTGCAGGATCAAACCTTAGCCTCAGCCTTAACCTAAACGATTGAAACCATTAACACTAAAATAATATACAATGAAAAAAATAATGCTTTTAGCTGCAGTTATAATCATGGCTGCAGGCACAACACTGGCCCAAAAACCATCGGGAAAGGAAGAAATAAAAATTCAAACCAACCTTGATTGCGAAGCATGCAAAAAGAAAATTGAGGACTATATGGCATTTGAAAAGGGCGTAACAGCTATCAAAGCCGATGTGCCTACCAAGGTGGTAACAATTGAATACCGTACCAACAAAACTGATGAATCAAAATTGGTTGCAGCCATCGAAAAGCTTGGCTACAAGGCAGATGTTATTGAGGAAAGCGGCGAAGAAAAGAAATAGGTTCGTGAGGAGTTGGAAGTTGGCAAAAAATTCAAATTCCAAATTCCAGATTCCATATTCCAAGAACTGCGAATCAACTAATTAACTACTAAACACAGCAATATTGCAACTCCATTACTCCATTACTCCAACGAATTAACAAATCGACCAATTAACTAATTAACCACAGCATCACTGCATCGCTGACTTCGTCTAAAAGAATTGCTTCGCCTCAATGGGCGTTTCAACCCAGAAAGGCAAATCCTGCAACTGCTCCCTGTAAGTCAGCCAATCAATGATTTGGCGAGCTGTGAGCTCATTCAGCTTTGAAACCGGAAAATGAAAGATTACATGTACCCGGTCTTTTGAATGTGAACTCTTATGGTGTTCATCCCTGGCTTTCCCTGATTCTGAGATGCGTTTACGCTCCAGGTAATTTTCCTTGATCTCAAAATTTACATAGTCTGTTTCCTTTGAAACGTAAATGTAAAAAACCCTGATTTGCTTTGCATGGATTGGTTTTAGCCAAATGAAAGCCAGAAAATTATATTTCTGCTCCCTGCGGCTGCTTGAAAAGATGTTCAGGTAATTGTTCAGTTTTGTGCTTTTGGCAGCGGCTGCAATTTTCCTGAAAGGCTCACGATTTTCTTGGGGAAGTTCGTTCACCCTTCTTACAAGGTGGTGCAAGTATCCAACAAACTTGTCGTAATGCTCCTTGTTTTTCTCATAATTCGATTCGATCGCATCCTTTTTCCGTGCAATCCTTTTTCTCATGGAACCAGATCCGTGTCTGGATTTGTTCTTACTCTTTTCAGCTTCTTCTAACCAATGGCCCATTCAAATCTGCTTTTTTAAACGCCACAACAAAATTATGTACAAAAAATAGTGGCTGATGTGGATGCAAAGATAACTCAATAATGCCGGTGATGAGTATGTAGCCTTCAGCAATTAAACTCCGGTTTGATCCTGGTTCAAGAGTCAATTTGAACTAAACCAGCTATTTGGAATTCTTAATTTGTTCAGTAAAAAATGATCAGATCATTTTATTGGGGTTTACCCATTCAGTGAACTGTGCATCGGTTAAAAGCCCAAGTTCAATGGCTGCCTGCCTTAGGGTTGTACCATCGGCATGTGCTTTTTTTGCGATCCGTGCAGCATTATCGTAACCAATATGAGTATTGAGTGCGGTCACAAGCATCAGCGAATTATCGAGATTATCTTTTATCACCGGGAGATTGGCCTGGATGCCAATCGCACAGTTATTGTTAAACGACACACAAGCATCACCGAGCAAACGGGCAGCCACTAAAAAATTATAGATCATCACCGGTTTGAACACATTCAGTTCGAAATGCCCATTCATTCCGCCAATTGTAATTGCGGCATCACAACCAACCACCTGGGCACAAACCATTGTTAATGCTTCGCTTTGGGTTGGGTTTACTTTCCCGGGCATAATGGATGAACCTGGTTCATTGGCAGGCAAAATAATTTCCCCAATCCCGCATCGGGGCCCTGAAGCCAGCAAACGTATATCATTGGCTATTTTCATCAGGCTAACGGCAAGTGTTTTTAACGCTCCCGAGGCTTCAACAATGGCATCATGAGCGGCCAGTGACTCAAATTTATTTGCGGCTGTAATAAAAGGATAGCCGGTGAGTTCGGCAATTTTCCGGGCAACAAGCTTATCATATCCTTTGGGTGCATTTATACCCGTTCCAACTGCTGTTCCTCCCAGGGCCAGCTCGCTGAGGTGAGGTAGTGCATGCTTCAATGATTTCAGGCCATGCTCAAGTTGGGACGCATATCCTGAAAATTCCTGCCCCAGGGTCAAGGGCGTAGCATCCATCAGGTGAGTGCGGCCAATTTTGACGATCCCGGAAAAATCCCTGGACTTGCTAACCAGTGTTTTCCAAAGCAACTCAATACCCGGAAGGGTGGTTTCCACCAGCATTATGTAGGCAGCAATATGCATGGCCGTGGGAAAAGTGTCGTTGCTTGACTGCGATTTGTTTACATCATCGTTTGGGTGAATAAGCCGGTCACTATCTTCAAGTTTGCCACCTTTTAGGACATGGGCGCGGTTCGCAATCACTTCATTTACATTCATGTTAGATTGCGTGCCCGAGCCTGTTTGCCAGACAACAAGCGGAAAATGATCGTCAAGTTCACCGCGTAAAATTTCATCGCAAACTTCTGAAATAATTTCTGCTTTTTCTTTTGTCAGAACGCCAAGTTCTGCATTGGTAAGCGCTGCCGCTTTTTTCAGAATAGCAAATGCCCTGATTATTTCAATGGGCATGCGGCCATCGCCTATTTTGAAATTTTCAATGGAACGTTGGGTTTGAGCGCCCCAATATCTGTCGGCAGGAACTTCGATGGTTCCCATAGTATCTTTTTCGGTTCTGGTTTTCATAATAATTGCTTTAAGATGGTGATTGAAAGTTCGCCACTAAGACGCAAAGGTTCCAAGTGCCACTAATCTAATAGATTTGAATTATGGTGTGATTATAAATGTTACAGTATCTCTTTAATATTTTCAACCGGATCGCCAATTACCGCTTTGTTATCGGTTTCCACAATAGGGCGACGGATAAGGCGAGGATTCTGAACCAGCACTTTGAGCCATTCAGTGTCGCTTAAGTTCTTTCCTTTATAATCTTTCCTGTAAAGCTCTTCCTGGGTTCTTACAATGTCATGTGGTTTTTTCCCGAGTTTAATCAACAATTTCTCTAAATCCTTTTCAGAGGGTGGGTTATTCATGTAATCAACTACTTCGGGATCAGAGCCATTTTGGTTCAGAAAGTCAAGACCGGCTCTTGATTTACGGCACCTGGGGTTGTGATAAATTCTAACCATAACTATTGAATATAGAATCTTGAATTATGAATCTAATGTCATGATACTTTGTAAACATTAAAACCAGATGAAGGTTTGATCAGGCAAATAAAACGAGGCTGAGCGCCATTACTGCCATACCTGCAATCACCCCGTAAACAGTTAGATGATGCTCGCCGTATTCGCGGGCTGTGGGCAATAGGTTGTCAATGGATATGAACACCATAATGCCGGCTACCGAGGCAAAGAGCACTCCAAAAACTATCTGGCTCATAAAGGGCAATAAAATAAGAAACCCAATAATTGCGCCAACCGGTTCGGCAAGACCCGAATAGAGAGATAGCCTGAAAGCCTTGCCCCTGTTGCCTGTGCCGTAAAATACAGGAACCGAAACAGCTATTCCTTCCGGGATGTTATGAATGGCGATGGCAATAGCGATAGGAATGCCGAGACTGAGGTCGGACAAAGCAGCAGTAAAAGTCGCAAGTCCTTCGGGGAAATTGTGAATGGCGATGGCAAGCGCCGAATATTTGCCTAGGCGGATCAGCTTTTCTTTCTTTCTTTTAGCAATCAGTTCAGGATCCATTTCTTCTACTTTGTGAATCTCATGCGGGTTCTCAACATCCGGCACAAATTTGTCAATTATCCCGATAAGGAGCATGCCACCAAAAAATGCAGCAACAGTGGCAAGGTATCCTCCCTGATTTCCCATTTCTTCCACTAAAACATCTTTGGCTTTAAAAAAAATCTCAACAAAAGAAACATAGATCATGATCCCTGCTGAAAAACCAAGTGAAAGTGAAAGAAAGCGCGTGTTTGTTGAACGGGCAAAATATGCAATAGCGCCGCCGATACCGGTACTTAAACCGGCAAAAAGGGTAAGCCCAAAGGCAATAAGGATGGTATTGAGATCAAAAGAGTCCATGCCAGGAATTTGAGTGTGCAATTTACGGAAGCTTTGGATTTCATAAACGCCAAATCCTGAAAATAGTTTTATCCCGTCCATGCGGATCATTGCTCGATAAAAAGACGTAGATTTGGATGCTTATCCTGTTTAAAAGCGATACTTGCTCATGAAAGACATTATACCAAAAGACCGCTTGTTCGGGAAAACCCTGGAAGAGCTCAAAGAAGTTGTGCTGCAACTTAACCTGCCTGCATTTACTGCCCGACAGCTTGCTGAATGGCTCTACAAAAAAGATGTGCTTGATTTTGATGCAATGTCTAACCTCTCAAAGGAAACCCGCCAATTACTTAACGACAAATTTGAGGTTGGTTTGTCAGCGCCTGAAAAGGTTCAAACCTCAAACGATGGAACAAAAAAATACCTGTACCGCTCATTTTCCGGCAAATTTGTCGAAGCTGCATACATTCCCGATGAGGATCGCCACACATTGTGCATTTCAACACAGGTGGGATGCAAAATGGGCTGCTTGTTTTGTATGACCGCCAAACAGGGCTTTCAGGGACAGCTTTCGGCGGGTGAGATATTGAACCAGGTCCGAAGTTTACCGGAACGGCATTTGCTCACCAACATCGTTTATATGGGCATGGGCGAACCTTTCGATAACCTGGATGAAACCATGAAAAGCCTTGAGATTCTGACCTCGGAGTATGGTTTTGGGATGAGCGCAAAACGCATCACAGTTTCCACCATCGGCATTATTCCAGGAATGAAAGCGTTCCTGGAGCAAAGTCAGTGCCACCTGGCGGTTAGCCTGCATTCCCCATTTGAAGAGGATCGTAAAAAACTGATGCCCATTCAAAGTGTTTATCCGCTCAAAGAAGTTCTTGATACGATCCGGAATTTTGATTTTACACGACAGCGCAGGGTTTCCTTTGAGTACATTATGTTCAAAGGCCTGAACGACACACCACGGCATGTAAAGGAACTTGCCAAAGTACTCAATGGCATCCGTTGCCGGATCAACCTCTTGAGGTTCCACCCTATTCCCGGCACTCCACTTGAAACTTCAAGCGATGAAACCATAGCCTGGTTCCGTGAAGCATTGAAAGAAAAAGGAATTATGACCACCTTGCGCCAATCGCGTGGGCAGGACATTGATGCGGCTTGCGGCTTGCTCTCAACAAAAGAACTCTTGAAAAAACAAAACGGAGTTGAATAGAGCGCTAATTCACAACTATGATTTTACCCGAAACCCTGGATTCTGAATCACTGACTGAGTAGTAATAAATGCCTGCAGGCAATTTAAGGTTTCTATTATTATGCCTGTTCCATTTTAGTCTGTGATTGCCTTCTGGCAATGGTCCGTTAAAAATACTTGCAATCTTAGTACCGTGTATATCAAAAATCTCGAGTGTGATACTTGCGGGTGTAGATAACTCAACGTGAAACGTGGTTTCTGTGGAAAGTGGATTAAGATGAGGATTGCAAATGATATTTGAATTGTGATCTGGTTTCTCGATGTGCTCTGAACCCACAGTTGTTTCAAAAGTCCTGAGTATGGTTCCAAAGACTCCGGCAGCAAAACCGGTATTAGGGTCGAGGAAGAAAACAGATAAGAGGCTATGGCTTGTATTACTATTCAAAGTCAACCAATTCAACCCACCATCGTCAGTATGAAGAATCAAACCTTGATCTCCAACAATATACCCATTATCAGCATCGAGAAAAAAAACGGATTGAAGCCACTTGTCCGTTCCGCTTTCCTGAATTTCCCAATTTAAACCTCCATCAGTTGTTTTCATGATGGTTCCTAATCTGCCGGCAACATAACCCGTATTGGCATCAACAAAATGTACACTATTCAAAGGCTGCTGAGTAATATCCGTCAGACGCTCCCAAGTCAAGCCACCATTTATGGTTTTAAGAATTGTGCCAGAGACTCCAACAATAAAGCCATTTTGCTGATCAGGAAAATGAACTGCACGTAAATCCCAGTCAATAATGCCTGTGAATAAATCCCAATGCAGGCCGCCGTTTTGTGTGGTCAGAATGGTGCCACTATTTCCAACCACGCAACCATGGAGAGGTGATGAAAAATGTACTGCTAACAGGGAGTTAGTTATTCCTGTTGAGAGTTGAAGCCAGTTATCGCCGCCATCGGTGGTTTTCAGAACCGTACCGCTGGTGCCAGCAATATAACCATTATTGCTATCAGGAAATGAAATAGAATAATACCCTCCCCAAAGCTCAGAGGAAAATGTTTCCCAGTGATTGCCTCCATCAAGAGTTCTCAAAATAGTTTTACCTGTGCCAACAGCGAATCCTTTATTTTGATCAACGAACTTAATATCGAACAACACTTCTATGTTCCCATGAATTGCTTGCCAGTTATTTCCGACATCAGAGGTTCGGAAAATAGCTCCGGCATCTCCGATAGAAATGGCAGTATTTTGATTTACCAAGCTAACTGCAGTAAGAATGGAAGCGGATTGGGCCATGTGTTTTAACTCCCAGCTTAAACCTCCGTCATTCGTGATCATCATTCTGCTATGTGATTCTGCAGCGTATCCATGATTTGAGTCGTGAAATCTGACCGAATTCAGGGCATAAAATCCATCACAGAATATTTCCTGCCAGGAATGCCCTCCGTTAAAAGTTCTGTATATAAGGGGCCTCCAGAACGAACCTGAGGTTGGAGGCCTGCCACCAACAACAAACCCGGTATCGGCATTGAGAAAGTAAATATCATTCACTCTGTTGTTGGGCACATTAACCCGCGGCGCCCAGGTTGAACCACCATCCAGTGTCCTGAGTATTTTACCTTCGTAAGCTCCAAGGAAACCTGTTTGTTCGCTCGTAAAGAAAACTGTCTTAATCCATGCAGTCGTACCTACTCCGATTAGTTCCCAGGAATCTCCCCCATCAATCGTTCTTAAAAAAATACCATCCGTTCCGCTTGCAAAGCCAATATCATAATCAATAAAGAAAACAGACCATAATGTACCGGTAACTCCGCTATTGCCTTGCTCCCAGCTAACACCACCATTGGTGGTTTTATAGATTGAACCATTTGCGCCAACCACAAATCCATAATCGCAATCAAGAAAATAAACCGAATTTAATGTATTGGTTATTTCGCTCTGGAGTAATGTCCATTGAATGCCGCCATCGGTTGACTTGATGATAGTTCCGTAGCTTCCTACGGCATACCCACACAATGAATCGGAAAAATGCACGCCCCATAGGTTTTCTCCCTGTGGATAAGGATTGGACCAGTACCACTGCTGGCCGGTAACTGACATTGATATCAATGTGAACAGAAAAATGAGTTTTTTCATTGGTTTGTTCCCGGTTAAAATGATGAGACATCATTGTGACAAACCAAAAACGTTTTACCCTTACTGCATTTTGTGGTTTTATTAACAAAGACTGCTACAAGCTGGCCGAATTGTAATGCAGGTAATTGACCGAAATGAGGAATCAGGGAAAGGAATTCTTAGAATTATATTCCTTGTCCATAGGATGCGAAGCTATTTCACACCCAAATTATAACAAAAACATCAAGGCGTCTGAGCTTATCAGATTCTAACCAGCTCTATCGTAAAATGTCTTAAAATCGGAGCTTCATTGATGATACGAACCCCGGTCCTGATTTCGTTTCTTCGCTCAAATACATTGGCAAGCGCTACCGCCACATAATCCATATGATTGTTGGTGTAAACCCGGCGGGGAATCGCCAGCCTCACCATTTCAAGTGTTGGATAGCGGTTTTCGCGCGAGCAGGGATCGCGGTCGGCCATCAGGGCGCCGATTTCCACTCCACGAACTCCGCCTTCGAGGTAAAGCTCAATGGCAAGGGTTTGTGCCGGGAATTCCTCGCGCGCAACATAGGGCAGAAATTTTAGAGCATCCACAAAAATGGCATGGCCTCCGCTGGGTTTGATAATTGGAATGCCAAAGGAAATGAGTTTATCGCCCAGGTAAGCTACTTGTTTTATTCTTGTATCAAGATAATCAAAGTCAGTCCCTTCATAGAGACCTTGCGCCAGGGCATTCATATCCCTGCCCGACATTCCACCGTAAGTAATATAGCCCTCAAACATAATATTATAAACGCTGGCCTTGCGAAACAACTTCTCATCGCGCATGGCAATGAAGCCACCCATATTTACAATCGCATCCTTCTTGCTGCTCATGGTCATTGCATCGGCATAGCTGAACATTTCCAGCACAATTTCCCGGATGGATTTATCAGCATAACCCTCTTCCCGGGTCTTAATGAAATAAGCATTTTCAGCAAAGCGTGCCGAATCGAAGATTACGGGAATACCATATTCCCTTGCAATTGCCGATACTTCCTGAAGGTTCTTCATGGAAACCGGCTGCCCACCCGAAGTATTACAGGTAATTGTAACGATCACAAAAGGAATGTTTGACTTTGGGTTCGAACGCAAAACTTCCTGTAGTTTGCTGATGTCAACATTTCCCTTGAATGGGTGTATCACTTCCGGATCGGAAGCTTCATCAATGGTGCAATCCACAGCTTTGGCCTTGCGAAATTCGATGTGCCCCTTGGTGGTATCGAAGTGTGCATTGCCCGGGACCAATTGATCTTTTTTGACCAACACACTGAACAGCACATTTTCTGCCGCTCTTCCCTGGTGGGTTGGAAGGAAATATTCGAAACCGGTAATGTCCTTGATTGCCTCTTTTAGTTTGTAATACGATGAAGCGCCGGCATAACTTTCGTCGCCAAGCATCATGGCCGACCATTGTTTGTCGCTCATGGCTCCGGTACCGCTATCAGTAAGCAGGTCAATAAAAACTTGTTCGCTCCTGAGGTTAAAAAGATTATAATGGGCTTTTTTGATCCAGTTCCCGCGTTCAGATGGGGAACTTTTGCTGATGGTTTCAACCATCTTCATTTTATAGCTTTCGGCGAAAGGGAAATCCATGGATTTAATATTTTAAGTTAAACATCAATGAAGCACCAGGTTAGGGGTTTCCTACCTGGTAATTTCATCTCTTTTCTTGATGTTTACCAAAATATTTTCCTTTGATGGATATAGTAGCCGAACAGAAATCATTGCAGCTCATTTTGAGGGCCAAAGATATAGAAATATTTTAGAATCCTGCTTATAGTTATGAATGAAGTCAATGGCAAATTCAATCTCAAATGGCACATATTTTGAGGTTTATGGCTTCGCAATTAATTAAAACTTTGAACGATGAAAAATGCCTCAACCCGGATTCACAATACAAAGTTGACTTCCACAATTATAATTTCTGCTGTGCTGCTGCTAATTTCAGGGTATTCACATGCGCAGTCGTTCGGCCGGAACAAACCCAGTTACCGTACTTTTGATTTCGAGGTTTACCAAAGCCCGAATTTTGAAATCTATCATTACCTCACCGATGATTCAATCGTTTCGCAACTGGCAAACCAGAGCGAAAAATGGTACAACAGACATCAGGATATTTTTGGTGATACCCTTAAGGAGAGGAATCCAATCATCATCTATGAAACCCATCCCGATTTTCAGCAAACTACTGCTGTTGGAAGTTCAATTGGAATCGGAACACAAGGTGTAACAGAGGCTTTGAAGAACCGTGTTGTGATGCCCGTTCTTGAAACCAACCCACAAACCGACCATGTGCTTGGGCATGAGCTTGTACATGCTTTCCAGTTTAATATGCTCATCTGGGACGATTCCTTATCGCTCAGAAACATCCAGAACCTTCCTTTATGGATGGTGGAAGGCATGGCCGAATACCTGTCAGTAGGAAGTATAGATAGCCATACCGCCTTGATCATACGCGATGCATTGGCAAGCGATGATTTTCCAACCATAAAGGAAATGACCCGCAGTTACAAGTACAACCCATATCGTTATGGCCATTCTTTTTGGTCGTTTGTAGCCGGAACCTGGGGCGACACAATCATCAGGCCTTTGTTCTACCAGACTGCTTTATGGGGTCACGAAAAAGCCTTTAAGAATGTTCTGAAAAAGGATCATAAAGAGATCTCTGACATGTGGAGAGAATCTCTCGAATCACATTATGCTTCTTATATTTCTGATACAGTAAGGCAAATGACCGGAAAGAGATTGATTTTCGATCGTACGGCTGGTGAAATGAATATTTCACCCGCCTATAGCCCTGATGGAAAGTACATTGCTTTTTTCTCCGAAAAACGTCTTTTTACCCTCGACCTATACATTGCCGATGCTATTACCGGCCGCATTGCAAAGCGGCTGACCAGCAATGCACGAAGCCAGGATATTGATGGATTTAATTTTTTTGAATCGGTGGGAAGCTGGTCGCCTGATAGTAAAAACTATTCTTACGTAGTTGTGAGCGAAGGTAAAAACAAACTTGCCATCATCAATGTGAACAGGCTCAGGAAACCGGTGCTTATAGAATTCGACGACATCCCGGCATTCAATAATCCGTCATGGTCGCCCGATGGGAAAAACATCCTTTTCACCGGTCAGAAAAACGGACGTTCTGACCTTTATGTTTATAACCTGGATTCAGGAAGAACCACAGCGCTTACCGATGATTACTATTCATACCTTCATGCCACCTGGTCGCCTGATGGTAAAACCATTGTGTTTGCAACGGATCGCAAGCAACCTGGCGATCCATCGCAAGATGTAAACTATCATTTTAATCTTGCTTACCTGGATATCGAAAATCCATACCAGCAAACAATCATTCCGGTCTTTATGGGAGCCGATAATGTGAACCCCGTGTTTTCTGCTGATGGTCAATCAATCTATTTCCTTTCAAACCGCGATGGACTCAGAAACCTCTACGAGTATGACCTGCAGGAAGGCAAAGTTTTTCAGCTCAGTGATTACTCAACGGGGATCAGCGGGATCACAGCGCTCTCACCTGCAATCAGTATATCCTGGAAGCAAAACCAGGTTGCCTATTCCTATTACGAAAAAGGAAACTTTACCATCTTTTCCGCAGGTGTTGAAGAATTTCCCCGCACTGAGGCTGATCCCGGATTTCTTGATTTCACAGCAGCGACACTACCACCTTTGCACAGAAGGGTTTTCAACATTGTTGACAGCAACCTAGCGGAAAACCCTGGTACCCCGGTTTATCCGGCTGATTCATTCCAGGTTAAACCTTATCGCCCACAGTTCAAACTGGATTATATTGGTAATACCGGCGTTGGTATATCCGCCAGTAATTATGGCAGAGGTGCAGCAGGGGGCGTTTTTATGCTCTTTGGCGATGTGCTCGGAAACAACCAGTTATACACAATGTTAGCGCTCAATGGCGAGATTTATGATTTTGGCGCACAGCTTGCTTACCTGAACCAAAAAAACCGGATAAAATGGGGTGCAGGCATCAGCCATATTCCCTACCGTTCTGCATTTCTGCAGTATGGTTCAGAAGACATCGGAACCGATGATGAGCCCAGGATCGTACAAACAATAGAGCTGATCAACTGGCGGACTTTTGAAGATCAACTGTCGGTATTTGCCTGGTATCCGATATCAACTACGCGCCGGCTGGAAGTTTCTGCCTCTACTTCACTATATTATTATCGTATTGATGTTATAAAAAATTATTACCAGGGTAACTTCCGCATTGGTCAGAGCCGCGAAAGGCTAAAAGAGGAAGAGCCTGATGGTTTCAACCTGCAAAAATTTTCCGGTGCTTATGTGAGTGATAATTCATTTTTCGGTTTGGCATCGCCAATGATGGGTCACAGATTCCGCTTTCAGATGGATCAATACCTGGGCAAAATGAAATTATTTACTGCCAATGCCGATTACAGGAAATACATATTTCTTCAGCCATTTTCATTGGCATTCAGGTTGATGCATTACGGCCGGTATGGTAAGAACTCCGATAACAGTTTGTTTTATCCAATCTTTCTGGGATATCCCGGAATGGTTCGGGGTTATGGTTCAAGAAGTCTGTACGATAACGAAATGTTCATTCAGGATGAAAACCTGTTTAACATGCTTATCGGCAACCGTGTAGCCCTTGCTTCAGCAGAAATAAGACTGCCTTTAACAGGCCCAAAGCGCCTGGCTTTAATTCCATCTGGATTTCTGTTTACTGAGGCGGCGTTGTTTTTTGATGGCGGCCTGGCCTGGGACAGCCAAAGCCAGCCAAGCATTGATCCGGATAAAATAAAAGAAGGCAAGCGCTTTCCGGTTTTCAGCACCGGAGCCAGTATCCGGATTAATCTATTCGGCGCTATGGTGATTGAACCCTATTACGCCTTCCCCTTTATTCATCAAGGCATAAGCAAAGGCGTGTTTGGTTTAAACTTCCTGCCTGGCTGGTAACTGACGTGTGTAAAATTCTTCATCCACAGGGCAATTGTTGTTTATCTTTGCCTCGTGATCGAACCATTCAAACTCTAAAGGAATGAAAAATTCCCAGATTGCAGGAACCATTGCAACCATTGCCGTGCTGGGCTTTATGGCTTGGTATTTTTCTGCTATTGTTGCTTACTTTCTGATTGCTATGGTGTTGTCAATGATTGGGAGTCCGATAGTTAAAATCCTCGACAATATTCGTATCGGACGTTTCAGGATGCCTCATACTATCAGTTGCATTCTTGCACTTCTGTTTATATTTACGGCTTTTGGCCTTTTTATAAGTATCTTCATTCCTCTCGTTACGAACCAGGCTGCATTGATTTCGCAAATAGATATGGATAGCGTTAATGAGAACCTTCGTAATGCCATGCTATGGCTCGAAAACACCATGCACAAAACCGGTTTGCTTGGACGTGAGCAAACCCTGGTTGCTTTCATCAACGAGAACATTGAGAACCTGATAAATCTTGATAGGGTTTCCTATTTCCTGAACAATATCCTCGCTTTTGCAGGATCATTATTTGTTGGAATATTTTCAATTGTATTCATTACATTTTTCCTGTTAAAGGAAAAGCACATCGTTTCGAGGTTTGTGCAATTAATAGTGCCCGAAAGATACACCCTAGAAACAAGAAATGTATTTGCTGAAAGCAGATACCTGCTTACCCGATACTTCATTGGAATTTGCATCGAGGTTTTCAGTATGATAACTCTCATCAGTGTGGGTCTTACCATTTTCGGGGTTGAAAATGCCCTGCTGATAGGGTTTCTAGGAGGAATGATGAATATTATCCCTTACCTGGGTCCCGTGATTGGCGCTTCAATGGGAATAATTCTTGGCATCACCTCAGTAATAAGTAGCGCTATGTATGATCAGATCCTGAGTGTTACCCTCATCATTGCCGGTACTTTTGCCGTGGCCAATCTAATTGATAATATGGTTTTGCAACCTTTTATTTATTCAAACAGTGTTAAAGCTCACCCGCTTGAAATATTTGTTGTGCTTTTAATGGGTGGCAGCCTCGCCGGTGTAATCGGAATGATCCTGGCTATTCCAACTTATACGGTTATACGTGTTATTGCAAGCCAGTTTATGAGCCAGTTCAGATTGGTTCAGAAACTTACAGAACGGATGCGTACGTGATGGAAATACTCTCAATCCGGGGTTTCAAAGCAGTATTGTATTTTTGGTCGGGTTTGATCCGAAATGTTACAGCAGGTCGTTTGATCAATTATCTAAAACTTCGTTTAAGCTATCATTTGGCCGGTTTTCAAAAACATCCACGTCATTGGGGATTTCCTGTGGCGGTTTCGGTTGAACCAACTACCGCCTGCAATCTTCAGTGCCCTGAATGCCCAACGGGAAGGGGAACATTGCAACGACCTGCCGGTAAACTCAGCATTGAACAATTTGATTATTATCTCCAGAAATTGCCCCGTGAAGTTTCATGGTTAACTTTCTATTTCCAGGGCGAACCCTTTTTGAACCGCAATTTCATTGACATGGTAAAACTGGCGAAAAAACGCCGGATGATTGTTACCACTTCCACCAACGGACACTTTCTGAACCTCGAAAATGCAACAAAAGCAATAGAATCAGGGCTCGATAAAATCATTATTTCCCTTGACGGTGCTGATGCCGATACCTATCTGAATTACCGCAAAGGAGGAAGTTTTGACAAGGTCGTTGAGGGAATAAAACAACTTACAGCGAAGAAAAAGGAACTGGGTTCGCACAAACCATTGGTTTGCATACAATTTCTTGTGTTCAAACAAAATGAGCACCAACTCGAGGCAATGACCCTGCTGAGCCGGGAACTTGGCGCCGATGTACTGGAATTTAAAACCGCGCAACACTATGACTTTGAGGAAGGCAGTCCATACATGACCAGCCTCGATAAATATTCGCGCTACCGCCTGGCCGGCAATGGCAAATACGCCATCAAAAATAAATTGCATAACCGCTGCTGGAGGATGTGGAGTTCATCCGTTATCACCTGGGATGGCAAGGTTGTGCCCTGCTGTTACGACAAAGACGCATCCTATTGCTTTGGAAATCTTCAGGAATCAGGCTTTGAAGAAATCTGGAAAGGAGCTGAAGCGGACAAATTCCGCCGGCAACTCTTACATTCCCGAAAGGATATTGAAATATGCAGAAACTGCCATGAATAAAAGTCGGGTCAACTCCGTAAGCACTTTGTACTTGTGGGTTTGTTTGTATGAATTGTGATGCTGTGATGCAGTGATACGGTGATGCTGTGGTTAGTTGTTAATTGGTAGTTCTTGGAATTTGGAATATGGAATTTGGAATTTTTGCCAACTGCATATTGCCAACTCATCCCCGAGTGGTATTTCTCGATAACTTCGATATTAAGTGTCTTAATGGTCTTTTTGCATTTTCACCTTTTCAGAGAAGGCTCATGCCTGGAGGATCATACGGTCATGATATCCTTGTCTTTGGCTTCCATCAGGTGTTCAACCTTTTCGATGAAACGGTCGGTGAGGACCTGAATTTCTTTTTCAAGATGTTTGACTTCATCTTCGGGGATGCCGTCTTTCTCCAGTTTTTTAGCCGATTCATTGGCGCTGCGACGGATGTTTCTGACAGCCACTTTAGCGCTTTCAGTTTCATTTTTGGCAATTTTTACCAGGTCGCGGCGGCGCTCTTCGGTAAGCGAGGGAACCAGAATGCGGAGAATTTCGCCATTGTTCTGTGGGTTGAAACCAAGATTGGCAGCCTGTATAGCCTTCTCAATCACCGGGAGCATGTTTTTGTCCCAGGGTTGCACAATGATCTGACGGGGATCGGGGGTGTTAATGTTTGAAACCTGGTCAATGGGGGTGATCACACCATAGTAGTCAATCTTAACGCTTTCAAGCATTTGCGGACTGGCCTTGCCTGCCCTGATTTTATGCAGTTCGCGCTCAAGGTGTTTGAGTGCGTGCTGCATGCTTTCTTCTGCTTCGTCAAGCACGAATTGGGTTTCTTCGTTCATGGCGCTGTGGTATTGGTTTAAGGCACAAAAATAATGTAAAAGATGGAAATGCAATACAATTCATCGAAAGCGGCCATGACGGAACATCATTGAATTTGCAATTCAAAAAAGATTCTAACTTTGAGGTGCTATTCCAGCAGTTGAAAGTAATTAGAATACCTGAAGAATGGTTGTTTCAAAAGTGTGATAATTACAAATTATCCGGTGTTCCGAGCGGCATTACTAATACTACTCAGCGGGGGAAGGAGATTCATTGTAGTACCCAGACCCGTTGGGGCAACTTCAGACACTGCTGTTAATTATTTTGTTAATTTTGTCTCAGCTAATTGATTTGATTGGGGTTGTTGGCAACTTAATTAATTTTTGTCTTCCTTGAGAAAACTATATTGATAGAATGGGAACAGCAGAACAAATAGATTACTGGATCAATACAGCAATTGACGATCTTCAAACTGCTGATTTGCTTATTTCTAATGGGAAAATACTTCATGGATTGTTTTTCAGCCACCTGTGTATTGAGAAAGCAATTAAAGCTCACTTTGTCCGATTTACCGCAGACATACCTCCAAAGTCGCACAACCTGCTTTACTTGTTATCAAAAACTGATTTATCGCTGAGTGAGGATGAAAAAGACCTGTGCAGTATCCTGATGACATATCAGCTTGAGGGACGTTATCCTGAATATTATCCATCAACCCCTTCAATGAAATCAGCAATTGAAATACTGTCGCAAACAAAACTATTATTTGAATGTCTCAAAGAGAAGTTATAGACAAGCTCCGCAAGTATTGCTTACTGCTAAATTCATCGGGTATTACTGTTGAAAAGGCTTTTCTTTATGGCAGTTGGGCTCGTGGCAATGCAATGGCTGACAGCGACATAGATGTTATGATCGTGTCTTCGCAGTTTGATACCGACGATCATTCAATCAAGGCAAAAGCCTGGAGAATGACTGAAAAAATTGATCTAAAGATTGAACCCTATACCGTAGGACTTAATAAATTCATGAACGATAAAGTTTCTCCACTGGTTCAGTTGGTGAGGGAACAAGGTGTCGAGATTGTATTCTAGTAAATGTTCTCGCCTCAGCTAAACGGTAATAAAATTGCCGCTCAGCGGGGGGGAAGCACCAAATAGTAACATAAAGTTTCCTGCTGGTTTTCTGTTCCGGAAATTACATTGCCTTGAACATCATTGAATTTGCAATTCAAAAAAGATTCTAACTTTGATGTGCTATTCCAGCAGTTTGAAATAATTTGAAAAACTGAGCAATGGCTGTATCAGAGGTTTGGATAATTACAAATTTTTCGGTGTTCCGAAAGGCATTGCAAACGCCACTCAGCGAGGCCCAATTGATAAAATTAAATTAGAAAATCCCAATAAATGAAAAGTATTCTCTTATTATTAATACTCTGTTCTCTAACTGGGTATTGCCAAAGGAAGGATTATTCAGTAAAAGAATTTTATAAAAATTTGGCACGCAGAAAGGAAGTGCCATTTATAATCATTATTAAAATACATGATGTTGAAGGATTTAGGTATTGCCCCATTTCAAATCCTTACCTTTACGAAAAGTATGGTGAAATATTCAATAACGAATTTAACGATTATACGGATTTTATTACATCTGTCCTGAATGATTCAATAAAAATTCAATCAAATAAATTTGTAACAAATAGTGATTGCAAAATTGAGCGGAATAACGAAGTTAGATTGGAGTATGAAAAGTACGATGTTGTCCATATTATAAATAAATACTTTGAGAAAGCCAGCAATGGCATTAAATTAAACATGCTTGGGTTGAATTACACGGATGAATTGCTGCTCATTATGTTTGAGAATCAGTATTTTATCTTAATTGATGATTACTCTGGCAACTATAAATTCCTTACTAAGTATGAACTACCCCGTTGAGCGGCATTGCAATGGCCGATCAACGGCGTGTGGTTTAGGCAGGCGCCAATTTGAAATTTATCTAAGATGAATTATCACTATAAACTAAACGATCCGTTTCTTGGTATAAGATTTAACTTTACACCTAGTCAAGTTAAGGTTGTCCTTGGCGAACCTGATTCTGTTGAGAAACATTATTATTCCGAAACAAATAAAGGAGAGTATGATGAAATTCTCTATTATGAGAAAGGAATATTGCGAATAATTTTCTCATACGAAAATTTCGCTTTTTCAGACTTGTCAATTTTTACAGAGTGTATGTTTATTAATGAAGTGGATATATTTTCTTTGTCAAAAAGAGAAGTATTAGCCCAAATTTTAAAAATATCCAGATTAAGCTCTAACGAGGCTTTTATAGAAACAGTAAACATAAATGAGGTTGATTGTGATTCATATGAATTCAAAGATATCGGCTTGACGCTTTGGTTTGAATTCGATTCTCTTGACGAAATATGTCTTTTTAATACAGATGAGCTGAATTATTAGAATTGAAATCAAAATATGCATTATTGTCCTATTCACCCAAGCTGAACGGCATTTATAATGTCCTAAACATCATTGAATTTGCATTTCATCAAAACTTCCTGATTTGACTTGCTGTGCCAAAATCAATCACGAGGCTGTTTCATTCAGGAAGCGGCCTCTTTTGTTTTACTATCTTTGCTTTCTGCCAAATGATTCCTGAAACCATGCTTCAGCCATTTCTTCAAACCCCTATCGAATACCTCAAAGGCGTTGGGCCGGTAAGGGCGGCATTGCTAAAAAAGGAACTGAACATCCACACCTTCGAAGACCTGCTGTATTTTTACCCCTTCCGCCATGTGGATCGCAGTGAAGTAGCGAAAATCAGTGAAATCAATTCGGATGCTGCATACATTCAGGTGAAGGGCGTGATAAAAAACCTTCAGGAAATTGGCGCAAAACGCAGCATGCGCTTAACAGCCACGCTTAAGGATGACAGCGGTTCCATTGAATTGGTCTGGTTCCAGGGCATTCGATGGGTGAAGGAAAAGATCATTCCCGGCAAGGAATATCTTGTGTTCGGAAAACCCAATGTTTTCAACAACAAATTCAATATTCCCCATCCTGAAATTGAGCTGATTGAGGAAGCCCGTATCCTGGCAGGAGAACCGCTCCAACCGTTTTACAGTTCAACGGAGAAACTCAAGTCAAAAGGCTTTCACGCCAAAGGCATCGCCAAAATTATGAGCAACCTTGTTGAGCGGGCCAAAGACAATATACCGGAGATTCTGCCAGCAACATTGTTCAGTGAAATGAAGCTTATGAACCGCGAGGAAGCCCTGCTCAGTATCCACTTTCCTGCCAATGCCCTGAAATTATCACATGCACGCTACCGCCTGAAATTCGATGAACTGTTCTTCAACCAGCTTCCGATGCTGATGAACCGTAATGAACGCAAGTTGAAAGTGAGCGGTCAGCGTTTCTCTCTGATTGGTGAGCATTTCAACACTTTTTACCACAACTTCCTGCCCTTTGAGCTTACGAATGCCCAAAAGCGTGTGATCCGCGAAATCAGGCAGGATACCGGTTCGGGCAAACAAATGAACCGTTTGCTGCAAGGCGATGTTGGAAGCGGAAAAACGGTGGTGGCACTTATGAGCATGCTCATTGCCCTTGATAACAGTTGCCAGGCCTGCATGATGGCTCCCACAGAAATTTTGGCTTCACAGCATTTCGTCACGCTTAGCCGTATGTTGCAAGGCTTGAACATAAAAATTGAACTCCTCACCGGCTCCACCAAAACCGCAAAACGCAATGAAATTCATACCGCTTTGCTTAGCGGAGAATTGAATCTTTTGGTGGGAACCCATGCCCTGATTGAAGATGTGGTGCAATTTAAGAACCTTGGACTGGTGATCATTGACGAGCAGCATCGTTTTGGTGTTGCGCAGCGTGCAAAACTCTGGCAGAAAAATATCATCCCTCCCCATGTATTTGTGATGACCGCCACCCCGATTCCACGAACCCTGGCCATGACGTTGTATGGCGATCTCGACTCTTCCGTAATTGACGAAATGCCTCCAGGCCGCAAACCGGTAAAAACAATCCATTATTACGATTCGCACAGGCTCAGGGTTTTTGGGTTCATGAAAGAAAAAATTAAGGAAGGCAGGCAGGTGTATGTGGTTTATCCTCTGATCCAGGAATCGGAAACACTGGATCTGAAAGACCTGATGGATGGTTACGAAAGTATTGTCCGCGATTTTCCATTGCCGCAATATGCTGTAAGCATCGTGCACGGACAAATGAAACCGGCCCATAAGGATTACGAAATGCAACGTTTCGTGAAGGGTGAGACCCAGATCATGGTTGCCACCACAGTGATCGAAGTGGGCGTTGATGTTCCCAATGCATCGGTGATGGTGATTGAGAACGCCGAGCGTTTTGGTCTATCGCAATTGCACCAGCTGCGCGGGCGGGTGGGCCGTGGCGCCGATCAAAGTTATTGCATCCTGATGACCAGCTACAAACTCACCAGCGATGGGAAAAAACGTATTTCTACCATGGTGAGCACCAATGATGGATTTGAGATCGCGAGTGTTGACCTGCAACTGCGTGGCCCCGGCGAGCTTCAGGGAACCAGGCAAAGCGGGGCGCTTGAATTCAAAATCGCCGATCTGGCCAAAGATGGCAAAATCCTTCAGGCAGCCAGGGAAGAAGCTGAAAAAATCGTAGAAGCAGACCCGGAACTGCAAAATCCGGCAAATGTTCCGCTTAAAAGACATTTGCAATACCTGGCAAGGCAGCAGAAGGATTGGGGGAAGATTTCCTGAAGGTGAATTGTTAATTGGTTAATTGGTTTAGTTGTCAATTAGTTAAATAGTTGATTGGATGGAGTGATGTTTTCCGGTGGCTGAGTTGCTTGTCCCGAGAGGAACGATTCGGGATCGAAGCCTGGAGTGATGGAGTTGTGAATGGTTAATCTGTAGATTGGTCGATTGGTAGGAAGAATGGAGTGATGGAGTGTTGGGGTGATGGAGTTGTGAATGGTTAATTGGTTAATTGGTTGATTGGTTGGAAGAATGGAGTGATGGAGTTGTGATTGGTTAATTTGTTGATTGGTCCATTGGTTGAAGGAATGGAGTGGTGTATAGGTAATTGGTCAATCTGTTGATTTGATGTAGAACTTGGGGCGTATAACCAGTAACCAGTAACCTGCAACCTGTAACCTGAAACCTGGAATTTGGAATTTTAGAACTTCTCCCCTTCCCCCCTTCTCATCTTCCTTCTGTGCAGACTACCTAAAACACTACCTTTGCGCCCATGTATAGCGTAAGCAATCTTTCGGTTCATTTTACAGGCACTTCTGTGTTTGATGATGTTTCTTTTCTTATCAACGAAAGGGACAGGATTGGCCTTGTTGGCCGTAATGGCGCAGGAAAGACCACGCTGATGCGTATCATCGTAAAGGAAATTGAGCCCGAAAAAGGAACAGTTGTGATCCCCAATGGACGGACAACGGGTTATCTGCCGCAGGAATTGGAAACAACCAGCCAGGTTTCTGTTTTCGCTGAAGCGCTCACTTCGTTTGAGGAAGCTATTGACCTGGAGAAAAAAATCCAGTATTTCACCGACGAACTTACGCAGCGCACCGATTATCAATCGCAGTCATACGCAACATTGATCAACCGGCTGAACGATGCCAACGACCGTTTTCATCTGATTGGCGGTCAGAACCGCGAGGCGGAAACTGAAAAGGTGTTGCTTGGATTGGGGTTCAAAAAAGAAGATTTCATTCGTCCTCTCCGTGAATTCAGCAGTGGATGGCAAATGCGGGTGGAACTGGCAAAAATCCTTCTCAAAAAGCCTGACTTGTTGCTGCTTGATGAGCCCACCAACCATCTTGACATCGAATCAATTCAATGGCTCGAAGAATTTTTAAGAGAATATCCCGGGGCTTTGATCATGGTTTCTCACGACCGTGCTTTCCTTGATGCAGTTACAAACCGCACGGTAGAAATTTCGTTGGGAAAGATTTACGATTTCAGCGCAAGTTATTCAGATTATGTTGGCATGAGGCAGCAACAGCGCGAATTGCAGATTGCCGCCATGAACAACCAGCAGCGTCAGATTGCCCAGATTGAACGGTTCATAGAACGGTTCCGATATAAAAACACCAAGTCGCGGCAGGTGCAATCGCGGGTGAAGATGCTTGATAAGATGGATATCCTTGAAGTGGAGGAAACCGATAATTCAGCCATCAGGCTGCGTTTTCCGCAGGCTCCGCGCTCAGGAAAAGTAGTGGTGGAAGCTGTTGACTTGTACAAATCCTATGGCACGAAAGAAGTGTTGAGAAATCTGAGTTTTGCCATACTCCGTAATGATTTTGTTGCTTTTGTTGGACGCAATGGCGAGGGGAAAACTACGCTTTCAAAAATTATCAACGGCCTGCTGGATCACACTGGCCAACTTACGCTTGGCTACAACACACATATTGGATATTATGCCCAGAACCAGGCAGAATTGCTTGATGGCGAGAAAACGGTTTTTCAAACGATTGATGATGTTGCCGTAGGCGATATGCGGCCAAAAGTGCGTGGCTTGCTTGGCAGTTTCCTGTTTGGAACCGATGATATTGATAAAAAAGTTAAAGTGCTTTCGGGTGGCGAAAAAGCCCGGCTTTCCATCGCCCGCCTGCTATTGAAACCTGTGAACCTGCTCATCCTCGATGAACCTACCAACCACCTTGATATGGTTTCAAAAGACATCCTGAAAAGCGCACTCATGCAATACACCGGCACGCTGATCATTGTTTCGCACGATCGCGATTTCCTTCAGGGTTTAACCAATAAGGTGTTTGAGTTCAAGAATATGGGCATCCGCGAATACCTCGGCGATGTGTATGATTTTCTGCAGGCACGCAAACTGGAATCGCTCAAGGAACTGGAGCAGGCAAATTTGCTGAACCGTTCCCAGGTATCTAAAACCCAGTCTACTGATTCGAAAGTACAGTGGGAAGAACGCAAAAACCGCGAGAAACAATTACGAAAATTACGAACCCAGATCGAAAAATCCGAAGCAGAAATTTCCCGAATGGAAAAAGAGATAACAGAATTTGATAAGATGCTTGCTGATCCGACCCGTTATAAGGAGATCCTGAATGATGCCGGTGCCTACAAGCGGTACAATGCGCTAAAAGCAAGTCTGGAGCAGGAGATGCAACGTTGGGAGGAATTGCATGGGGAACTGGAGAATGAAGGCCAGTTTTGATTGACGATTTTGGATTTGCGATTTACGATTGTGTGGCAGAGTTCAGATAATTTTGGAGTGTGACTCCAAAATTATCAGGTTTTTTTGGATCGGCACTCCAAAAAAATCCTGTTTTCAGTAATCTATTTGAATGGACTCCTCTAATCATAGCAAAATTATTCTCGAATTGCGATCCCCCTCCTCAGCCTCCGCCTTAGCCTCAGCCTCAGCCTATCCTCACTTATCCCTCTTCATCAATTTCACCCCAAACTGCCTGAAAATTTCTTTTTTGGCGGGATCGGCTTTCAGCATTTCGAGGCTTTGCATGGCTTCCTGATAATATTGTTCCATCACGTATTCAGCTTGTTGCCGAACCTTTAGTTTGTTGAAAATCTCCAACACATCAGATATCTTATGGTTTTCGTTCTCTGCCTGATCCGAGAAGAGTTTCCTTAGATTTGAACCAGTTTTTTCATCAGCCAATTCGAGGGCTTTGAGGTAAAGAAATGTTTTTTTATTGGCAACAATATCGCCGCCTTGCTTTTTGCCAATTTCATTCTCCGAACCAAAAGCATCAAGGATATCATCCTGCAACTGGAAAGCAATTCCGAGTTTCTCGCCGTAATTATAGAGCAGATCAACCTGTTGTTGATGAGCCTTGGCAACAATGGCGCCTATTTGCATGCAGCCACCAAAGAAAACTGCCGTTTTCAAGCGGATCATTTCAATGTATTCGGCAATGCTTACATCCTGTCGCTTCTCGAAGTTCATATCCATTTGCTGGCCTTCACAGATTTGGATCGCAATACGGTTGAAAGCGTGCAGCAGATCGGGGAGAACTGTCGGATCGGTTCGGATCAGGTAATCATAAGCCATGGCAAACAGGGTGTCGCCCGACAGGATTGCAATGTTGGAATTCCATTTACGGTAAACGGTTTCTCTGCCACGGCGTAGCGGCGCCTGGTCCATGATGTCGTCGTGGATCAAGGTGAAATTATGCAGCAATTCCAGGCTTACAGCCGGATGGATAGCATCGGCACAATCCCCTTCAAGCAAGTCGCAGGCCATCATCATCACTACCGGCCTGAACCGTTTTCCGGCATTGGAAATGGTATATTGTATCGGCTGGTAAAGTTCTTTGGGCTCAACCGGGTAAGGTATGGTTTCAATTACCTTTTCGATCTGTTCAAGAAAACGTTTATGGTCCATAGAAGAATTGGTTAAATCCAAAGAGCAAAGAGCAAGATCCAAAATAAATCCAAAATTCAAATCTCAAAATTCAAAATAAATCCAAAAAAATAAAAATCCAAAAAGAGAAGGAGAACACAAATCAACAGCCAATTGTCCTCTGATCCTGTAACATTCAGAATTATTAGGGAGTCTTTTACAAATTTCCAATATTCTTTTCGCAAACAGCAACAATCTTTCCCTTAGATCATAAGGTTTATTATTATCCATTACCCTTTTGAGTTTTTAGTTTTGTTTTATTTCGGATTTTGGATTTTATTTGATTTCAGGCTTTAGCTTCTCCTGTCTGCTGTTGATTTAATGATCATGCTACTTAATATGTTTATAATTTCTTCTGATTCCCTGATGTCTCCTGCTATTTCAGCGGGCTCAATGTATGTCCCGCTGATCACTTTGAGAAAAAACCTGACTTCTTTAGCCTCTTTCCTCGAAATCACAATTTTGTTAACGAAATCTTTTTTTGTAATTGTTCCGTCAGCTTCTTCGTAATTTGCACCAACTGAGGTGCCTGCACCTGCTAATTGTCCTCTGATCCGGTAACATTCAGGATTATTGGGAAGCCTTTTGCAAATTTCCAAAATTCTTTTCGCAAATAGCAATAATCTTTCCCTTAAATCATAAGGTTTAGAATTATCCATAACCCTTTTGAGTTTTTCGTTTTAGATTTATTTTGGATTTGGTTTTTGGATTTGGATTTTAATTTTCCGGCTTTAGCTTCTCAAAATTTCCAACAAATACTCCCCATATCCACTTTTCAGCAGCGGCTGGGCCAGCGCTTCCAGTTGTGCGGTATCAATAAATCCCATGCGAAAAGCAATTTCTTCAATACAGCCAATTTTCAATCCCTGGCGTTCCTCAATTACCTGTACAAATTGCGAAGCCTGTATCAATGAGGCAAAAGTGCCGGTATCGAGCCATGCTGTTCCGCGACTCAGCAAACCAACTTTTAATTTGCCCTGTTT
Source organism: Bacteroidales bacterium (assembly GCA_014860575.1). Classification (NCBI taxonomy): domain Bacteria; kingdom Pseudomonadati; phylum Bacteroidota; class Bacteroidia; order Bacteroidales; species Bacteroidales bacterium. The sequence goes on along the minus strand of JACZJK010000012.1, from coordinate 9,208 downwards.
TAGATATTCCTTGTTTACATCAGTGATCTCATACTCGCCGCGTGCACTGGGCTTCAGGTTCTTCGCGATCTCTACCACGGAGTTATCATAAAAATAAAGCCCGGGAACGGCGTAGTTGGATTTGGGTTGCTGGGGCTTTTCCTCAATTGAAATGGCTTTCAGGTGTTTATCGAACTCTACGACGCCATAGCGATGGGGGTCGGAAACATGGTAAGCAAAGATGACCCCTCCATCGGGATCATTGTTTTGCTGAAGCAGCTTTGGCAGTCCGCTACTATAAAAAATATTGTCGCCAAGCACCAATGCAACCTTTTCATTTCCAATAAATTTTTTACCGATCACAAATGCCTGTGCAAGGCCGTTCGGGATTTCCTGTTTCGCATAGTGGAAATCACATCCAATTTGTTTTCCATCGCCGAGCAAACGTTCAAAATGGGGTAAATCAACAGGTGTAGAAATGATCAGGATTTCACGGATACCAGCCATGAGAAGTACCGATAATGGGTAATAAATCATGGGTTTGTCGTAAATGGGCATGAGTTGTTTGCTCACCGCCATGGTAAGCGGATGCAGGCGGGTTCCGGCGCCGCCGGCCAGGATGATACCTTTCATTGTTGTAAAGTTTGGGTCAAAGTTAAGAAAAGCAGTATAATCTGAACCTATTCTTTCGGTTTTGCAGCATCTTGTGCGATTGCATCAGTGTCTGAGCCGTTGTCGTCACTGCTGTCATCTTCTTCAAAGATATCCATGATTGGCTCCTCAAAATCCCTGGTGGTGACCCGCTTGTCGAGGCTTAAAAGCAGCGATGGCAGAACAAACAGGTTCGAAAGTACGGCAATGAGGAGGGTGAAGGATACAAGAAAGCCCATTGCTTCGGTTCCGCCAAAAGTTGAAAGGGTAAAAATGGCAAAACCGAAAAACAACACAATCGAAGAATAGATCATGCTGAAGCCGGTTTCACGCAATGCAGAGATCACAGAACTACGGATGTCCCAATTGGTGCTTTTAAGCTCCATACGGTAACGTGAAAGAAAATGAATGGCGTTATCAACCGAAATTCCAAGTGCAATGCTAAATATCAGAATCGTGGATGGCTTTATGGATATAGCAAGATAACCCATAAGTGCAGCAGTAAGAATTTGTGGAAGCAGGTTCGGAACCATTGAAATACTCACCATTTTAAATGAGGTGAACAACAATGCCATCATCAGGGTAATGGCAATAATCGCAATGATTAAACTGGTAAGAAGGTTATGGACAAGATAATCGGTGCCTTTAAGAAAAACGATACTGGTTCCGGTGATGGTAACTGTATACTCATCGGGAGGAAAAATTTCATCTATGGTGGGACTGAGATGATCTTTGATACGCTGAATATCGCGTGTGCCAATGTTTGCCATTTGCACGCTGATGCGTGTTACCTGCATATCGTTATCCATAAAGGAATTCATCAGGGTGCGGCGTCCTGAATCCATACCGGGAACATAACGTAAAATAAAGTTTTGCTCCTGGGGCGTTGGCAAGCCATACATTGCCACATTGCCATTGTAAAAAGCCTGCCGCAAAAATTTTGTAACTTCCGCAACCGAGAGTGGCCTCGAAAATTCCGGATAGGTTGCAAGTGAATCCTGCAACTGGTTTATTTTCCGGATGGTTGACAGTTGGGTAACACCTCGTTTTTTATGCGTGTCAATCTGTATCTCAAATGGGAGCACACCCTGGAATTCGCGTTCGAAAAACAAAAGATCCTGGTACATCCGGTCTTTGTGGGGGATATCATCAACAACGTTGCCCGAGGTTTTGAGCCTTGTAATTCCAACGATTCCAACAACTGTAAAAAGAATAGCAGTAATGTATACGATCCGGCGATGGTTTAGCACTACGTAAACAATCTTTTCGAGCAACCTCACTGTAAATTTGTTGTCGAGGTGGCGTACGTGGCGGGATTTTGGAGGATCGAGATAGCTGTAAAAGATCGGGATCAGGATAATAGTAAGCAGGAAAACAACCATGATGTTGATGGCGGCAATGATCCCAAATTCAACCAGGATTTTATTTCCGGTAAGTATAAATGCCGCAAAACCAGTAGCAGTGGTAAGGTTTGTCAGGAATGTTGCGTTCCCTACCCTGTGAAGCATCCTTGAGAGCGCTTTTACCTTGTTGCCATGTGCACGATACTCATGATGGTATTTATTCAGCAGAAAGATACAATTCTCCACTCCAATAATGATCAGCAGCGGTGGCAATATACCGGTAAGAATTGTAATCTCATACCCTAAGAGTACCATCATACCGAGCGCTATCCCTACTGTGATTACGACAATAAGCATTGGAAAAAGCACGGCTTTAAAGGATCGGAAGAAAACATAAAGAGCTATGGAGGCAACAAGCATAGATAGTAACAGGAAAAGCTTTAACTCAGCCTGTACTTTTTTCATTATAGTGGTTCGGATAAAAGGTAAGCCTGAAAGATAAGTTTCGATGCCGGTCTTTTCCCTGAACCGTTTTGCTGCCTGCGTGATTTCTTCAACAACTATCAGCCGCCCCTTGGTATTCAGCTTGTCCTTGTCGAGGGTGATGGCCATTAGGTTCGATCCGGTTTCGGAGTTAAAAAGCAAACCTTCGTAAAATGGCAGATCAAAAATTTTGGCTTTAAGTGTGTCAAGTTCCTGTTGCGTTTCCGGAAATTCCTTGAAGACCGGAACAAAATCATAGCGCTGCAGGCTGTCGTTTTTAATCACATTAAAAATGTGGGCAATTGAAACAACTTCCTGAACTCCGTCAACCGACTTCATCTCCCAGGTAAGATCATACCAGGCGCGGAATTTTTCGAGTTCAAAAAGCTCTTTGTCCTTAATTCCAATAAACAGAACACTGCCATCTTCACCAAAAACTTCTTTAAACTGTCTGTAAGCTATTTGTGTGGAATCACTTTCGGGCAACATCTGGGCCATCTCATAAGAAAGCTTCACACCGGCCATCTGGTAAACCATAAACAGGGTAATCAGGCCAATGATAATCAGATTAGTAAGCCTGTAGCGAATGATAATACGAAAAAGAAATTGAAACATGCAAATCTTTTAAACGCGATCCCCTTGCTTAGTACTTGTAAAGGTTTTCTAAAAAAAACGCCTGCAAAGGTAAGATTTAGAATGAAATCTGCCAGAAAATGAGGAAATTTGCTTTCTTATTAAGAAACAATTACATCATCAGGATTCCACATATGGCCAGCGTTTTATTTATTGATTCCACTCACCCTTGCCTTCCCGAAGCCCTTGAAAAGGCCGGATACACCTGTGAACACTATCCGGGTTTCACTTATGAGGATTATGCACACATCATCCAAAATTATACTGGGATCATCATCAGGAGCGGCATTACGCTTGACAAAAGATTACTGGAGAAAGCGGCAAAACTGAAATTTATTGGCCGCGTTGGAGCCGGCATGGAAAATATTGATGAAGATTTTGCGAAATCCAAAGGTATAGTTTGTTTGAATGCACCCGAAGGCAACCGCGATGCGCTGGCTGAACATGCGGTGGGAATGCTGTTGGCTTTGATGAATAATCTGCTTCGGGCCGATCGCCAGGTTAGGCAGGGAATGTGGAAGCGCGAGGAGAACCGGGGAGAAGAAATTATGGGTAAAACCATTGCGATCATAGGTTACGGCAATATGGGAAGTGCTTTTGCCCGAAGGCTGGCAGGATTTGGCGTCAGGGTTATAGCTTACGACAAATACAAAACCAGCTATGCCGATGGGTTCGTAGTAGAAAGCGATATGGAAACCATTTTCCGCGAAACCGATATCCTAAGCCTGCATGTGCCACTTACGGCAGAAACTGATTACCTTGTAAACGCGGATTATCTGGATAAATATTCCAAGCCTATACGACTTATCAATACTTCGCGTGGCAGGGTCGTAAAAACATCTGATCTGGTTCTGAAAATGAAAGAGGGGAAAGTAATGGGCGCAGTGCTGGATGTAATTGAGTATGAAAGGAAATCGCTTGAGAACCTCGAAAGCACTCCGGCTGACTTTCAATACCTCACACAGAGCGACCGCGTGGTGCTTACGCCTCATATAGCCGGCTGGACGCAGGAATCGGCAGTAAAACTGGCAAAAGTACTTGTAGATAAAATCCTGGCGCTATTCCCAGTTTAAGATCCGCAAAAAATCAAATTCAGCCGGATTGGTTACGAATTTTCCGGCAGCTTCATAATCGTTTTTACCGAGGAATTGCAGATTGTTTTCGAAAACAAGTTTGGTTTTAGCACCATCCATGTTTACAAGCCGCGGTTGCACTTTCCCATGTTCGTTGGTAACATCTTTCAGGAACAATGGCCTTATTTCACCGGTATGATCCGAGGTTACCATGCAGGCTGTATGGCCTTCATCGAACAATTTTTTAACACCAAGTGATAATAATGAACAGTAAAGCAGATCGAAAGCAATAGGCCGGACACAGCGCAATTCATAGCCTAGTTCAACAGGGCGGCTTTTCACATCCAGTTTGATGGATTTGAGCTTATGCTGAAGCAGTAAATTGAAGATGTGCGCTTTGCTAACATTGCCAAGTTCAGGGTGGCCATGATCGTCGTAAGTAAATTGTATGCCTGTATTTTTAATTTCTTCGTCGGTGAGAAAATGAAACACACCTTCGCTGATAACTGCAACACCATAGGGCAATCCCAAAACCTTGCGTTTCAATATGGAAGAAATCACCAATCTGATAATGCGGTCGAAAGTGATCTCAACTTTGTTGAACATCTCCGGAATAACGATCATGGGATAATGACATGAAGCGCCAATGCCAAAAGCCAGGTGGCCGGCTTCGCGCCCCATGGCCGAAACAATAAACCAGTTGCCGCTGGTTCTTGCATCTTCATAAACAGTGGTTGCAATCCTCACACCTTCATGTTTGGCGCTCTGATAACCGAAAGTGGGCTGGCCTTCGGGCAATGGAAGGTCGTTATCAATGGTTTTTGGAACGTGGATATTCTGAATTTTAATTTCGTGATCTTCCAGGAATTTTGCGATCCGGTTAGCCGTTGATGCAGTATCATCGCCACCGATGGTTACAAGCAGTTTTACATCATGTTTAACAAAAAAGTCAGTATTAAACTCGGTGTCTCTTGGCTTATAACGGCTCATCTGCAAAGCCGATCCTCCCTGGTTATAGATCTTATCAGCCATCGGAAAGTTTATTTCCTGGAAATCAGGGTCTGGGGTAAAAATGGTCTTATATCCTTCATGAACACCCAATACCCTATATCCGTTTTTAAGAAAAACCTTGGCAACTGTTCCAATTACCGTGTTGATGCCGGGCGCTGGGCCTCCGCCGCATAATATTGCTATACTTCCGTTCATAATTTTTGCTGGAATAAATGAGCGGCAAAATTAGCAAAATCGAAGTAAAAGAGAAGGATGAGGATTGAATGTATCAATTGCGTTCTAAAAAATCCTTCCTGAAAACCCTAGTCATTATCCTGATTGCTTCTTCTTGCTTCTTCCTATCCATATAGGGTGGACCGGTTGGGGTGTTGTTTACATCCACAATATAAATCTTCCCATCATCGCGATCGCGCAACACATCAAGCTCTCCATAATCGAGTTTGAACCTGTGGCAGAATTCTTTCAGTTTTAGTATTTCTTCACTTGAAAGAGAGCTTTCAGGAGGGTGAACCTCCACATTTTTAAGCTTGTGATGCCATTTCCTGAAAACGCCGAACCTTGATGAAATGGTTTTATACTTGATAAAAACCATTGGAATCGCACCGTTTATAAATGGGATGCGTATATCTGCCACAAAGTTTGAATCAAACTGGTTGTTTATCAGTTTTTGGTAAACATAACCCTGTTTCCTGTGAACCGGGCCTTGCACAATCTTTCCATCATGGGATGCATTAATTTCGCTTTTTTGAACCATCAAACCTGAATAATTAGCCGGATCAACCAGGCTTGAATAGCCGAAAACTTCAGTAAAGTATTTATCCACCGTACTTTTTGAAATATCCAGGCTCTTGATATTGATTACTTTTTCACTTTTCGAAATTTTTTCAATCACTGCATTTCTGTTACGAATTGTTACATCTTCCCAGTAAATGGTCAGGCTGCGCAGTTTATCAGGATTGTTGGTGATGTTGTAATGCAGCCCTTTAAAGATTTTATAAAGCACAGTACTTTTACTCGGAAAATGAGGATAAAATAGAACGGTTCTTATTTTTTTGCCATTCCTGTAGTAGTTTCTGATCCAACGAATTCGGTAGCGTGTATCCTCCAGGACTTTCTTTAGAAAAGGCATCCCGCTTCTGTACTTATTAATGAAATACATGCAGAAAAATATTTTTATAATTTTACCGGGCAATATTATAGCAAATTAGTCCCTGATTATCTGGTAACCTGACATAATCTTAAATTTTTTTTATGAGCAGCAAAGTTCTTGCAGACTGGGTAGCGCAATACACTGAAGAAATGTACAAATGGGCCTTGTACAAAACTTCTTCTATTGAGGTTGCCGAAGACCTGGTACAGGACACGTTTCTGGCTGTATCAGAAAAATTTTCAACTTTCAAGGGCGATAGCTCTCCGAAAACATGGCTGTTTTCCATACTCAATCACAAAATTATTGACTACTACCGAAAAAGAGTAAATCAGCCTGTCAGGATCGAAACCCAGGTATTGGCCGGTATTTTTAACGACAATGAGGGTTGGAAACCCGAGAAGCAACCAAGGGAATGGCATTCTGAAGAAGTCCATTTACTGGATGATGAAGTTTTCAAGGCGGTACTTAAAAAGTGCCTGGAAGCATTGCCAGAAAAATGGAACCTCAGTGTGAAAATGAAATATCTGACGGATAAAAGCGGGGAGGAAATTTGTCAGGAACTTGGGATCACACCGTCTAATTTCTGGCAAATGATTCACAGGGCAAAATTAAAGCTGCGCGATTGCATTGAAACAAACTGGTTTCAGAACTAAAGAAATGAAAAAACTCTCAGACATATTATTCCTTTCCTGCCTGAAAGCTACGGAGCTGATTGAGAAGAAGTTTCATTTCAAGCTTTCTTTCAAGGAACGATTGCAATTAAAGGTTCACAAATCTATGTGCAATGCCTGCCGTTTATACGCGGAGCACAGCGAGATTATTGAACAGGGAATTGCCCGCCATTTTCATGAAAATGAGAAACCTGTGGATGTTGCAAAGCTGAAAGAAAAGATCAACAAAGTGCTCGAAAGCAAGGAAAATTAATGCTATGGCCCGTATCCGAACCATCCCGCATGCCGAAGCCACCGGAAGGCTCAAAGAAATTTATGACGAACTTATACAGAAGCGGGGCAAACTCGCTGAAGTACATCAAATACAGAGCCTCCGTCCCGAAAGCATCGTTAAACACATGGAACTCTACATGGAAATCATGTTTTCGCGTTCTGAACTTAGCCGTGCAGAACGCGAAATGATGGCCGTGGTGGTTTCAGTGGCCAATGGTTGCAAGTATTGCAAAGCCCATCATGAAGCGGCGCTCAGGCATTATATGAAGGATGAGCCGAAAATCCAGGCTATTCTTAATTATACTGATTTCCTGACTTGTGACAATTAGTGCGGTAGAAGTTTCCATTTTTTCACTAATGGTGCTAATTGACTTTGCATTAATTCTTTAGCGGGAGAGGTAAACTTGAAAGTTTCCCCTGTTATTTTATCGCATATATGTGATTCGGTAATTTGCCACACCAGAAGTCTAATATTTCTCAAAGTCATTTGAGTAGTTAGTTCCAGATATTTTTCGATAACCAATGCCAGAAAGCAGATCAGAACGTGCGATCTGATTGCATTTTCCTTCTGATGATATATAGGCCGTGCTTCCAGATCATGCTTGCTCATTCTAAATGACTGTTCTACACGCCATAGGTGATGATATCTTTCAATGACATGTTGTGCCGGTAGCTGAGACTCAGGCAAATTAGTACAGTATCCTTTAATTCCCAGCAAGAGTCTTCTTTTCTCAATCAGGGCAGTGTTAAGCTCTATTTTTTCTTTGGATACCCTTTTTATGAACTTGGCCTTGGCACCTGAAGATTGTTTGGCGACCAAATCCTCTGCCTTCTGAACTAACTTGTTCAGGTCATTTATTTCCTTCCTGTAGCGCTTAGTGGAAAAGTCGCAGATCAAATCACCATGCCTGGAATGTAATCTTGTAATGGCCCCGTTAACCGCGTTTAAAGAACCATGTATTTTCTTTACTGCACCCAGGTCGGTATTGGCCAATCGGGCACCTACAATATAGGATAGGCCTTTCTCCCTGAGTTCGGCCAGCCTGTCATCATCGAGCATGGCTGCATCTGCCACTACTATGGGTTTAGTGTCGGGATGTTTGGCAATGAAACTTTCCACCACAGGTAGCATGGTCTTCCCCTCGAAGGTATTGCCTGCAAAGACATCGTACGCAAGTGGAAAACCTGCTTGTGTAACCATCAGCCCTATAACTATTTGCGGTTGTTGTGATTTGTTGTCTTTGCTAAATCCCTGTACCTTAATCTCATCGGCTTTAAATGACTCAAAGTACAGTGTAGTTACATCGTAAAGTACGTAGTAAAATTGCTCTTTAAACAGTCGTCTGGCTACACTGTATGCCCGCTGTTCAATTTCTGCTTTCCAGGATATTAGTTTGGGTATTGTACGATAAATCCGCTGCGAGTACTTTATCTCAAAATAGCGGGAAAGCAACTCTATAGATCGTAGTTTTGAGGCTGGCTCAATTAACCGGATGATTGCCAAATCAAGTAAAAGAGAGGGGAGATGTGTTAAGTGACATTCCCCGAGACAACTTCTGAAAAACTGGTATGCAAAATCGTGGGTAACCTTGACACATTCGCTTCTTTCAACAATCAGAATGTTTTGCTTCTGCTCAGGGAATAGACTTGACTGCTGTGTATACTTCCCAATCCATTCCCGCGCCTTGGTTAACAACAGATCGCGCTCAATATCATCCTTGGCGCTACCCATATGTTTAACAATTTTTGCGCTGTGCCCGGCATATTGAACCACTTGTATGGCTGTAGATCCTGACTTTGTCTTAACCTTTCTGATCCTAAGCATGGCACAAAAATAGGCGTTAGTGCGGTAAAAATCAATTTTATGGTTATTTTATCATTCATATTCAGCATGTTGCAAAATAAAACCGCACTAATTTCGCGAAGCGTCACAAGTCAGGA